>JAQUUX010000134.1 GCA_028693705.1 Lachnospiraceae bacterium
AAGAGTAGGTAATCCATATCGCATTCCTAATCTACGTTTTTTGTTATGAAAGCCGTAGGTCTATTAAAGTTACCCTTCTGTATGAAAAATAAATCAAAATACTTCTTGACTATTTACCAAATTGCTTACTCTTGGATTTCAAAACAAAAAACGTCTCTGGGGTTCTCCCAAAGACGCCTTCATCTTTTTCTTTTTATATTGTTTTGTTGAATTTTCTTGATTATAGCATCGCAAGTACTTATAATCAAATACATATATTTATATATCGCTTATAAATAAAATTTATAGGAGTAATTTTATGACTGGAAGAGAATATGTATACGAAGTATATAAGGCCGGTAGCTTTTCAAAAGCTGCCAAAGCTCTTTTTATTTCCCAACCGGCTCTTAGTACTGCTGTCGGCAAAGTGGAAGCTTCCCTTGGCGGAAAAATTTTTAACCGTTCCACTACCCCCTTAACGTTAACAGAGATAGTAATGGCTTATATCGAGGCAACAGAAAAAATCAATGATATTGAGTATAGTCTGCATAATCGTCTCTTGGAACTTTCTGACTTAAAATATGGACATCTTAATGTAGGTGGCGCAAACTTTTTTTCTTCCTGCATGCTTCCCAAAATCATTCAGGTATTTAGTAAAAAATATCCGGGTATTACTTTGGAAATCACAGAATCCGACTCTATCAATCTATATGAGAGAGCTCAAGAAAATCATATTGATCTGATTATTGATTCCGGTGTATTTAACAAGAAACAATTCATCTCCCACCTTTTATTTACTGAACAGATTCTGATTGGTATCCCGGCTGATAATCCTATTAATGATCGTTTTCAGCAATATCAGTTATCTTATCTGGATATCATGTGTCACAATCATCTGCAAAAACAGGAATGTATTCCGGTAACAGAGCTAAAAGATCAAGTGTTTATTCTGTTAAATAAGGGGCATGATCTGCATGCACGAAGTATGAAAATTTTTGAGCATAACCATTTTCTTCCCCAAAACGTATTATATCTAAATCAGTTAATGACTGCCTATAATCTTGCCGTCGCCGGTATTGGTCTCGTGTTTGTAACTGATACTCTTGTAAAGCTTGCGACACAAAATGAATTGATTTACTACAAAATAGATGATGACGCTGCCCACAGAGATACCTTTCTGGCCCATACCAGAAATCGAATTCCTACAAAAGCAATGGAAAAATTTATAGAAACTTCCAGAACAGTTTTCCCCCCCTCATAGTCCACTCTATATTCAAAAAAATCCGATCGCACCAGTTTCCTGATACGATCGGATTTTTATTTTATAGCTTACTTTTATTACCAATTAACCAATAATCTCTTTTACAACAGCTGCAATCTTCTCATCCTTGCAATCAGCAAAGAAATATTCCTGAAAATGCTCACCAGCAAATGCACCCTTAACAAGTTCCTGATCCAGGTTCTTTAAGATAGAGCAGATATCATTGTGTGTGATTTCTTTTACAGCGTCTAATATCTTCTTATTTCTCTGTTCCGGAACAACTCTTTCTGGTGGGTATCCGCCGCCACCCTGAGTCTTGAACAGTTTCTCAAAAGTATACTCTAAGAATAATTCTCCACCCCAGCCAAAGTTCTCAGCGAAAGGAAGAGCAACACAGTTACCATCATTTACCTGGCTGAACAGATAAGCATCCAATGGGGACTCAATATGTCCGCAAAGTACCTTAGGGAAAGAGTTGCATGCAAGCATAGCGCCTTCGCCGGTACCACAGCCTGTGATTACAAAATCAGCTGCTCCTGAATTTAATAATGTTGCTGCCAGAATACCATTCTGAACATATGTAAGCTGAGCTGCATCATCTGCTGCATACATACCGTAGTTTACTACAGTGTGACCCATAGGCTCAACAACCTTTTTTAACTGCTCGCATACCATTGCATTTTTGCCAGCCTGGCTATTCTCGTTAATTAACGCGATCTTCATTTTCATTTTCTCCTATTATTGTTTATTTTTTATCCACTTATGGATATATCTCATTTACGGATATGTCTCTTTTAATAAATCCTACTGTGGCTGTTTTCCAATATAAGCCAGAATACCACCATCAACATACAGAATATGGCCGTTTACAGCATTAGAAGCTTCAGAAGCAAGGAATACTGCTGGTCCGCCTAATTCTTCAGGTTTTAACCATCTGTTAGCAGGTGTTTTTGCACAGATAAATGTATCAAATGGATGTCTGCTGCCATCAGGCTGTGTCTCACGAAGAGGTGCAGTCTGTGGAGTCTCGATATAACCAGGTCCAATGCCGTTACACTGGATGTTATACTGACCATATTCAGAACAGATATTTCTGGTTAACATCTTCAGACCACCCTTTGCAGCTGCATATGCAGATACAGTTTCACGTCCAAGTTCGGACATCATGGAACAGATGTTGATGATCTTGCCATGTCCTTTTTTGATCATGGAAGGAATAACTGCCTTTGATACGATAAATGGAGCATTCAAGTCAACATCAATAACCTGTCTGAACTCTGATGCCTTCATTTCGCACATAGGAATACGTTTGATGATACCGGCATTATTTACCAAAATATCGATTACGCCAACTTCTTTTTCGATCTTTGCAACCAGTTCATTTACCTGATCTTCGTTGGTAACGTCACATACATAACCGTGAGCTTCGATACCTTTTTCTTTATATGCTGCAATTCCTTTATCAACCAGCTCCTGTTTGATATCATTGAAGCAGATAGTTGCTCCAGCACCTGCCATTGCGTTTGCAATAGCAAAACCGATACCGTAAGAAGCACCTGTTACCAGCGCTACTTTGCCTTTTAATACGAAATTCTCTTCATATCCCATTTTTCTAATCTCCTTTTTTAACAATTTGTTGTTAGAAACTATTGTCTGACATGTCCCACCCAGACAACATATATTGTTATGTATAAAACCGCACGTAAAACTATTTTGTTTTATACAGAACGATCTTATTGTGTTACATCAAATCTGTGTTCTTCACACCGTCCATATCATCGAAATCCTGATTTTCTCCAACCATACCCCAGATAAAGGTATAATTACGGGAGCCACTTCCACAATGAATGGACCAGCTTGGTGAAATAACAGCCTGCTCATTTCTCATTACAATATGTCTTGTCTCTGTAGGCTCACCCATATAATGCATAACAAATGCATCCTCAGGCATCTCAAAATACATATAAACTTCCATTCTTCTGTCATGTGTATGGCACGGCATGGAATTCCATACAGAACCCGGCTCTAACTTTGTCATACCCATTTCCAGCTGACAGCTCTCTACCTGTCCCGGAAGTATGTATTTACAGATTGTTCTATGATTGGAATCTTCCAGACTTCCAAGTTCTACTTTATTCTGATCTTTCACGATAACAACACCATCTGCTGGTGTTCCTTCCGGCTTGATCAGAACGGTAGGATAAGTCTTATGTGCAGGTGCACTGTTCAAATAGAATTTTGCCGAATTTTTAGCATCCTTGCTGGCAAAGGTAATCTCTTTAGATCCCATACCAATATACATGCCTTCCTTAAATCCTACTTCATAAGCTCTGCCATCAACAGTGATCACACCCGCCTGGCCGATATTGATTACACCCAGTTCACGTCTTTCCAGGAAATACGCTGCTCTAAGCTCATCTCCTGCCTGCAGGGTAATTGCATCTGCAAGTGGTACGATAGAACCGGTGATAATACGGTCGATATGACTGTATACTAACTTTGTCTCACCCGGTTTAAATAAATCATCAATCAGAAATTCTTCTCTTAATCTTTTGGTGTCGTAATGTTTCACGTCTCTTGGGGATACTGCTGTTCTTAACTCCATTTGCTACACGTCCTTTCTACTATGGTTATTATTATAGAATGATACTTTATCAAAATCCTTTCATTTTTTTCTCAAAATATTGAAAAAACTGAACATATACTCTATGATAAAGTAAGTCACACAAAACTGCAACATCATACAAAATAAATGAGGTGTTTTATGAACGAATTAACATCCTGCAAACTTTCCATTGCCAATTGCCTTCAGACAAAATCTTTTTCTATTGCACACCTGTATAAAGAAGAAAAAGCAATGGATATGC
>JAQUUX010000135.1 GCA_028693705.1 Lachnospiraceae bacterium
TAGGAATGGGATTGCCTACGACAGCAACCTATGTTATTATGGCAACGACTTGTGCACCAATTCTGGTAACCGGTATGAATGTAAATGTATTGGCTGCCCACATGTTTGTATTTTATTTTGGTATCGTGGCAGATATTACACCTCCGGTTGCATTGGCAGCCTATGCAGGCAGTGCCATAGCCAGATCAAATCCTATGAAAACGGGATTTACGGCTTCTAAGCTGGCAATTGCAGCGTTTATTGTTCCGTATATTTTCGTACTGAATCCTACGCTGTTATTGATTGACGCCAGTATATTGGATGTTGTGATTATCTCTATTACAGCTTTTCTGGGTATTATCAGTGTATCTATTGGTGTGGCGGGTTATCTGTTCACAGATCTTTCCTGGCCGATCAGAATTATCGCTATTGTAATGGGTATTGCCATGCTTTATCCGGGTGCAATGACTGATGTAGTGGGTATCGTGTCCTTTGGTTTGATTTGTGTCTATCAGAAACATAAACAAAAGAAGGTCGCTATCGCTTAACCATGAAAAAGTTTTTTGAGTTCATAAAAAAAGAAATTGTATTTTGTGTGGCGGCACTGCTGGCAGCATTTTCCATGCTGCTTGTGCCGCCATCTTCTATGTATTTATCTTATATAGATTTCAGAGTTTTAGCTCTGTTGTTCTGTCTGATGGTAGTAGTTGCAGAACTGCGTAATCTGGGAGTATTCGAACAGATCAGGCAGTTGACCATGAAAGTCGTCCATAATACCCGTTCGCTTGCTTTTGCCCTTGTTATGACTTGTTTTTTTCTGAGCATGTGGATCACTAATGATGTGTCATTGATTACTTTTGTGCCTTTTGCGATTCTGGTGTTACAGAAAACGGGGCAGGAGAAGCTGTTGGTCCCTGTCATTGTGTTACAGACCGTGGCTGCCAATCTGGGCAGTATGTGTACCCCTATCGGGAATCCCCAGAATCTGTATTTATTTACAGCAGCAGGATTGTCTATTGGAGCATTCTTGAAATTAATGCTTCCGTTGACGATCCTTTCTGCTTTGTTATTGTGTTTTGCAGTTTGTCTGATCAAAAAAGAACCCATTGCTGATCTGGGAGAATCGGAGCCTCTGGCATGGGGACAGAAAGGGAATAAATGGAAACTGATACTGTTCACAGTTCTTTTTCTGTTATGCCTTCTCACTGTATTACACATGGTTCCTTATCAGGTAACCCTGGGGGTGATATTGGTAGCTATGGCGGTAGCAGACCCCAGACTTTTCAAACAGGCAGATTACATCTTATTGCTGACATTTGTGGCTTTTTTTGTATTTGTTGGAAATATGAAAAATGTTCCAATCGTTCATGCATTCCTGTCAAATTGTGTGAACGGCAATGAGATTCTGGTCTCTATTCTGGCCAGCCAGGTTATCAGTAACGTGCCGGCGGCAGTGTTGTTATCCGGGTTTACTGACAATTTGAAGGGTCTGTTAATAGGAACTAATGTGGGTGGTCTGGGAACGCTGATTGCTTCTATGGCCAGCCTGATTTCCTATAAGTTGTATGCCGGTACAGGGCATGCAGATGTGAAAAAATATATATTTTCATTTACGTTGGTAAATCTTGTTTTTTTGATATTGTTAAGTGTAGCAGCTTTTCTATATTAGATATGGCAAAAAGCTGGGAAATAGGGTAAAATCAGAAGTAATAAAGTGAGGGATTCTATATGAAAGATTGTCTCCAAAATGAATTGTTTGAGGCTTTTGCCAATGCTTCTGAAAATGTGTATATATATGTCTGCGACATGAAGACAGATCGTTCCAGATGGTCTACTCATGCAGTGGAGTATTTTGACCTGCCGGGAGAGTATATGGTAGATGCAGGTTCTATTTGGATGGAAAGAATTCATCCTCATGACAGGGACTTATATGGAGAGGATATTGGTGCTATTTTCTCCGGGGTATCAGATCATCATTATTGTCAGTACAGGGCAAAGAACAGGTATGGAGATTATATCTGGCTGGAATGCCGCGGATCGGTAATACGGGATGAGGCAGGTAAACCGACAATATTTGCAGGTATGATGACCAGGCTGGATAACCAGAACAAATATGATGTATTAACGCACCTGCTCACAAGCCATGAATTTCGTAAGTTTGATTTCACACAAAATTCCGGTACTGTGTTATTATTTGGAATCGATGATTTTCGGAAGGTAATCAATAGCTATGGTTATACCTTCGGAGATGATATATTGGCGGAGTTTGCCACCAGAATGAGTACATTTGGTATAGAAGGCCGTTTGCTTTACAGACTTCGTGGGGACGAATTTCTCATCATATCGCCATATCATAGCAGAACGGATGTGAAACAGCTCTTTAAACGGATTAGAAGATTGGGAAAAGAACTGGGTAAGAAAAAGGGACATCTGGTTAATCTGTCTATTTCAGGAGGTGCCGTTGCTTTCCCGGAAAACGGAACGGATCGAGATGAACTGCTCAGTAATCTGGAACATTCATTGGAACAGGCTAAAACAGAGAGCAAGGGTCAGTTGATTGTTTTTTCACAGGATATAGCAGAAAAGCATTTGCGTATAACCAAGATAAAGGAAGCTCTTAGTATCAGCATCAAGCATAATTTTGAAGGGTTCAGCCTGTATTATCAGCCTATGATATCGCCAAAGGATCATAGGGTTGTGAGTTGTGAAGCGCTGCTTCGCTGGCAGGGAGTGAATGCACCGGTTACTTATCCGGATGAATTTGTGAAAATATTGGAAAATACCGGAGAGATTAAACAGGTAGGAATGTGGGTCATGGAAGAAGTCATGAAACAGGCGGCTGCATGGAAACAAATTGACCCGGATATTCGAATCAGTTTTAATGCTTCTTATTTGCAGTTTACAAATGATATTCTGGTGGATCAGATGATCGTAAAAGCGAGGCAGTACCGGATCAATCCAAGACATATTATGCTGGAACTGACAGAGAGTGCAGGGGTGGAGAACCCTGAGCTTTTGTGCAGAAAGTTTAAGAAGCTTCGGGAAAATGGTTTCTGGATAGCTTTGGATGATTTCGGAACAGCTTATTCTTCTTTGGAATTAATTAAAAAACTGCCGGCGGATTATATAAAAATAGACCATAGCTTTGTACGTGAACTGGCAGATGGCGGACATGATGTAGATCTGACCATTGTGGAAGGGACAGTTTCCATGTGCAACAAGCTGGGAACCGGAGTTGTAGTAGAAGGCGTTGAAAATAAGCAGGTGGAAGAGATCATCAGTGGTATGGATGTTTCATTACTGCAGGGATATTTGTATTCTAAGCCGGTACCGGCAGATGAATATGAGAAAATATTAAGAAAAGGGAAGGTGTGAGATGATCACACTTTCCCTTTTTCTTGTAATTAAGATCTCATGGCACCATCTACGGATAAGATTTCCCCGGTTACATAGCTTGCCATATCACTTGCCAGGAATAAAAAGGCGTTTGCCACATCCTCCGGTTCCCCAACTCTTCGAAGCGGAATACGTGCCACCATGGAGTCTACTATATTCTGCGGCAGGGCAGCTACCATATCGGTACGGGTAACACCGGGAGCAACAGCGTTCACACGGATGTTGTGAGGTCCCAGTTCTCTTGCTAAAGAAATGGTCATACCGTTTACAGCGAACTTGCTGGCAGGATAGCCTACGCCGGCCGGCTGACCGGAGATACTTACCATGGAACTGGTATTGATGATGCAGCCGCCACCTTGCTCCTTCATCATAAGAGCCACCGGTTTAATGGTGTAGAACAATGCATTTACATTCAAATCCATAACCTTTTCAAAATCCTCGTCGGAATAATCAAAGATGCTGGCACTCTGGGAAATGCCTGCATTATTTACCAGAATATCGATCCGTCCAAAGTCTTCCTTCACTTTGGCAATGGCTTCGGCAACAGCTTTGGCGTCACTTAAATCCGGTGACATGCCGCTTACAGGCCAGTCAGGATTCTGGGATAACAGACCATTGACTGCTTTTTCGGCAGTTTCAGGACGGGAACCGAACAAAACTACGGTTGCCCCGTTTTCCAGATATTTTTGTACAATGGCGAGACCAATCCCC
>JAQUUX010000062.1 GCA_028693705.1 Lachnospiraceae bacterium
TTCAGAATAATGATACAGTGATAAGTCATAAAAATATAACTTTCTCGGAACAGTTTCACTCTTTTTATTCTTTTCTTTTGACATTATGTTGTCCCCCTAAGACAAGTTTTTATTTAATTCTACTACTCTAGTCACATAATACAACCACTTTGTCGGAATTTGGAGATAAAAACACCCTGCCGGTATTAGGGGTACTAGCAAGGTGCGTCTGATATTTCTATCTATTTATATTATAGAACTGACGTTCTCTTATTGCAAGAGGAACATGAAAAAAAGCCCCGGATTTCTCCGAGGCTCTAATTTTATGCACCATATAAAGTTTTCCAGGTATTGCCTTTAGCAGAAAGAATGCCATCCTGATTGCGTTTAATTGCCTTAACAATATTGGTCTGATACAGTATCGTTGCCTTACGCATACCATTACCAAAAGCTGGTCTCTTACCACTGTCGGCCTCTACGGATCCGGTATAATATCCCAGTGACTTAAAATATCTTTCCAATGGTGTTACGATTGCATGATTTTTATTACTTGCAGTGCTAACGGTAACTGTCTTTGCCAACATCTCTTTTGCAGATGCATACTCTCCCACTCCCCAGATCTTACGGCTGTCCATGATAAAATCAGACTCTGTATATCCTGCAGGTGCTGCCGCGGCAACCTCTTTCGCCTCGACATCCACAAACCATATATTAAGATCTACATTACCGGTAATACCGGCCACTTTACCGGAACTGGAATACTGCATACCATATAATGTACCATCAAAGTGAGTGGGCACCTTTGATTTATTGACAGTAGATTTAATAGTCATCTGGTTATAACCATTATAATATCGAGCTTCCCATCCTATACGATACTCTGGCTTTACATATGGCATAATATCATCCAGGTAGGAGTTGTAATAACTCATACCAAAGTATACACCACATTTACACCCACCGGCTGTGGTCACATCACAGTATGCATTGATAATTTCTGCAGCTCTCCTGTCATGTGGCAATGACTTGTCCTCATAATCCAGCCATACAAATGGATGTCGATCTGATCCAAGCACCTTTAACACTGCTGCTGCATCGGCTTTTGCCTTTGAAACAGTTGTAGCATAAGTGTAATTGTACACTCCCTGGATCGGCATATCTGCATCTACACACCCGCTCCAGTTATTTTCAAACTGTTTGTCTGGCTGCAGATCTTTTCTGATTACTTTGAGGATAGCAAACCGCCACCCCTCCGCAACTACTTTATTCCAATCAATGTTACCCTGATAACTAGATACATCAATTCCTAATATATTCTCCATATGGTTATTCCTCCACCACTTCCGGTAAGCCAGCTACAGATGTTGCCATAGACAGGATACCTGCCAGCAGCGATGCAGATACCACCATCTGCCAGTTTACATCTGTCAACACCATACTAGTGCCAATCGTTGCTACAAATGTCTGTGCTACTGTTTTTAATGCTCTTACCCCTGCGGCTCTCAGCCAGTTAATTGTCTTTTTACTCATAATTCTTATCCTCCTATGCTTCTTTTAATAAAAACTCTCCGTCCTCTAGACAATGACGGTAAACCTTCCTAATATATTTGATTGCTCCATCTGCTTCCGAATTTTTCAGATGATTGTCTTCTACAAATTTTTCGTATTTGTCGCACATGTTGTTTGCCCGGGTCCATTCTTCTTGGGTGTGCTGTCTCTTCTGCAGGCATTGATTTTGAAAATCAATTATGTAGGTACGCATATCATCAGCAATATGCTCCTGCAGGTCTTTGCTGACCTTGTCCACTTTCTCATTGGTATCTCTGTTCAGACGTCTGCCAAGCCACCGGAGAGGACTGAACGGAACCGGTGTAATCTCAACCAGGGAACAGATAATAAGAATTACTATTGTAGCTATTTCTGTTTGGTTCATATGGCTCCTTTCTGCCCCTCCTGGGGCGATTTCTTGCTGTATATCTATTCAATCATTAAATTCAATTGTTCCGTCAGCGCGTTTATTTCATCTCTTAACGCCTGTCTCTCGGCATGTAGCTGATCTATGTCATACTCAGTATTTGTTGTACCGGTAATGTTCATTTCATACAATTTGATGATGATGTAATCAGATGATGCCAATTTCTCTTTTTTACTCTGGATCTGGTTTGTAAGATCTGTGATGTTCTTCTGTCTTTCCTGTTCTTCCAGTTCTTCCGCCGTTGGCTCTATCACTTCCGGTTGCACCGGTGCAACATAGATAGTTCCGTCATCCGAAAATTGTATGTACCCCGTTTCCGATCTGTACACTGTCGTAAATTTTGAATAATCCCATTTGTCATTGTGGCCTTGACGTGACAGTATAAATCCTTTTGTTTTTTCCGGAACGTTACCAATCACCTGTATGATATGTTTAGAAACATTTTCGAACTCAACCTCATATTTAGATTTAAGGCCTATATATTGTAATGTGAGCATCTTTAGCCCTCCTTTCTTTTTATAAAAAAGAGACCATTTGCAGGTCTCTTTAGCATTGTTATTTGATATTAAACAGTAGTTTAAACAAGAAGACAACATATTTAACAGAAGAAAATATAGTTGGAACATGGATTGATGGAAAACCACTTTACAGGCGAGTATTTACTGGAACGGTTGGGGTTGATAATGTTATTGGAACAATATCTAATATTGCGACAGTTACAAATTTGCATGGAATGATTAACTATAATAACACATGGTGTACAATCCCAACCAATAACGGAGATTCCGATGCAATAGTAATAATTTTTGTAAATACTGCTGGTGGTGTTCAGTTATATTGTAAGACTACATCGTCTGCTTATTATAATCACCCATGTAATGTTACTGTAGAATACACGAAAACCACAGACTAAATAATTATTTATCTGCCATATAGGTCAAAAGTCGATGTGGCGATTTTGCTTTCACCATTTATAATCACTTCATGCACCTTTGCTTGTGTTTTGGACAGCATTATAAGTACTTTTGATATTCCGTACGTTCCTTGATAACATCCAATGGGATAACTTTTTAATGCATCTTCAATGACAATTGTTGGAAGTGTTACACAAGCGTAACCGCCAAAGCTAGGCATCAATACCTTAATAAATATTTCATTGTATTTTGTACTATCAAAGGCAATAGACGTAGATGACGGGGATGTATCAATCAACTTCCACTCTAAACTACTGAATAGTTCCTTACCGGCCAGCGCGCCCATGACCTTTCCTTGCTCTGTATTTGCTTCAATTTCTTCTGATGTATCAAGCACATCTACACCCTTCACAATTACGTATGTACTTGTCAGATCTGTGATTGCTGTCATGCCCGCATTGTATGTTGCCAGTTCAATTTCATAAATTCCATCATCATAATTACAGTTTTCATCCTGCACCAGATCCGGAAGTGTAGACTGTGCCACTGACAGGCATGTCACAGGTGCCTCTGTATCTGACAGATCCATATGCATATATAATCTGCCTGGTACTACCGTTGCTGATGATGCCATTGCAACCAATATGGTTTCTTCTGTTACCGCAATCAATCTTCCTTTAATAATCATATACCCTGATGTGATATGCACCTGGTTTGCTCCCAGGAACGATAGTACACATCCTTTTACTACTCCATTCCCAGTAATAATGGAATTATATATGACGGCATCATTTTCCGGTGTCATCTTATGACCGTTGTACATTTTTAATTCAAACATTCTCTTTCCTCCATCTGCTCTTTAATTGCTTTGTAAGCTCCAGGCGAATTGTTCCAAAAATCAGTTTGATCGAATCATTTGAAAAATCCATCCCAGTCAGTACCGTGCTATACACACTTGTTCCACTGATAATATCAGCCTTTTGACCTATTACACGCTCCAAAGGTCTTACAAGCTCATCCTCATACGTTGTGGTAATTTCTATCAGATTGTCATACTGCGTTGCTTTGAGCGTACTTTGTGCTTTACTGAGTGCCACTTCTGCAAATGTTTTATTGTTGCTTACTTTTACAACCGTAGAATCAAAAACAACCGGTGATACTCTGTCAGTATCCACGGTTGTTATGTTATCATTAGCATCTCTATAATAAACTACGCTCTCCGTATAATCCGCCTCATTATATACGATCAGTTTGTTTGTACTTTCTTTTGCTTCCTTTATCGTAATATCCTTTTCCAGCACTGTAGGTAGATCGGATTCTATTGTAAACTTTTCAGCAATGCTGGTTCCGATTGTCAGTATTACCTTTTTTCTCTGCACGTCCATAGAAAACAAACATACGATTCCGTATAATGTAAAAGCATCAATTATCACAGAAAACAAATTGTTTATACCGGTTTCATAATCTGAAAAAGTGCCACCAGTCTGTCCTGATGTAACTTTTATCTCAAGACCTTTTACATTCTGTAGGCTATCCTCATTGTCAATATATAGGCTCCTAATAATATTTGACAGCCACAGTTCAACCGTAATATCATCCAGTCCGCTAAAGTCCATATATGTTTTTACATTAAAGATTTTTGATGCCGGTTTATATTCCAGTTCTACTTCCTTGGCCTTTATTTTAACATCACTGATTATGCCAACTGCTTCAAACTTCTTGTTTCTAATTCTGATCCAGTCGCCTTTGCAGGCTTTTATCGTTCCCGGAATCTTTATTTTTGTCTTTTCTATGTCCAGGTAATCAAACGAGTGATTCAGTTCTTCCACTTGCGCCGAGTCTCTGTATGTAAAATCCGGTTCAAACAGTTCTACGTTATATAGTTGCATAATATATCATCCCTTCCACAACCGCTCTTAAAGGTTCTGTTCCTTCATGGGTAATAGATATAATATTTATACCATGCTGCAGCTTCACAAATCGTTCCGTGGAAAAATCACTTTTCTGGTACCGGTCTGCTACCACATTGTTAAAGGCATCCAGTTCCCGTATTGAATAAGGAAGAATCGATGATATTTCCAACCGTTTTCCTTCTGGAACAGTACAGTTCATTTTTCCCGTTTCAACCACATTCCCATTTACATAGTGCGTCCAATTTGGATTAACACAAGGACCCATGATTGTGATTTTAACCGGCGACTCTTCCCCGGAATCGCTTTCGATTTCTACCGATCCCTGGGTATCATCCGCATAGGTGTATGGATATTCGTATGGATATACTTTTCCTACCAGTGCCTCATTTGATATGCTTTTAATAATATCTTTGTACCACTGCCCCAACGCTGAAAATTTAATCGAAACATCCAGACCAATATTTTCAATTTCTGTTTTTTCAATTTTTTTAACTATAACATCCATATAATATGTATCCGCTGCAGAATACTGTAGTTTCAGTGGTTGGCATTGAATAAACTTTGCAAAATTATTAAATTCCACATAATCCAGGAACCGGATTTTTCCCTCCGGTTCCGCCTGTTTAATACCCTCCTGCGTTGCTATGTATTGATTGCCTATTCTTTCGTACTTTCCATCATCGTCAAACCCAAGCCCCTTTGGATCATGAAAAAAAGAGGCCATGTCATTCAGGTTATATACCTGACCCAGAGAATTATATAATTTAAATTGTCTCATACTGCCCCCTTAACTTAATGCATCACCCAGAGCTTTATCAATTTTACTTGCTGCTGATTTTACTTTTGCGACTGCGGCATCTGTCATATCATCGATCATTTTTTGAATAGCTTTAATCAAGCTTGATGTTCCAAGCTGTATGCCCTCCGCCATACTATCCGGAATCATTTTTCCGATGTCCCGGAACACTAAGCTTTTACCCTCTACAATATTAAAAGATGTATTTGTGGTTTCAATCATGCTGGTACAGAGATCGGACATTGATTTAGTCACTGTAACGGTTCCCGTTGTGATCTCTTCATTCATTGATGTCATGGTGTCTGATGCCGATGTAACGATCTGTTCACCGGTTTCTGTCATTGACTCGCCTACTGCATCGTTACATTCCTGTACATTGGTTTTGTATTCATCCTGTTTTTCAATTTGAATGCCCAGCAATTCTTCCATTTGTTCAGAATATCCGGTCTGTACATCAGCAATTACTCCCGCCAAATTATCCTTTGCATCTTCCATTTGCTGGAATGATTCTACTACTTTTCCTATGTCATCAGCCGATGCCGTTGCCAGCTCATGCATATATCCCGCACCATCCATACCCAATTCCTGTATGGATCCAAGCAGTCCTTCATCTAAAATACCTTGTTCCACCAACTGTGAGCATGCTAAAATATCATCTTTGTACTGAGTAAATGCATCGGTCTGAGACTTTAAATTTTCACTCATCTGACTTGTAGACATTTCAGACTTAACAGACAGTTCTTCAAACAATCCAACCTGCGAATTTATGGAATCTGTCGCCGCGTCCTTTGCCTCATAATATGCCTGTGACAGCTCTCCAATCTGTTCTTTTTGCTGTTCGGTTGCATCATTTAATTCGTAGGTTTTATCACCTATTACAACTTGTGTTTCTGCACAATCAGCCATAGCAGCATTTTCTTCCATCAGCGCGTCGTTAACTTCCTGAATACGCGTTGCATAATTACCCATGTTTTCTTCTATTGTGGAAACATTGTAATCTGCTGTCTGCAAAGCTTCATTGCTCTTTTCCTGGGCAATTCTAGCATTATCTAAAGCAATTGATACATCGCTCTGATATTCCTCGTATCCGGTAATGGTGCCGTTTTCTAATGCCTCATTATATGCATTCTGTGCATCTGTTAGGTTTTTTTCTGCAGCTTCGACCTCTGTCTGTGCCTGAGCCAGCTGTTCCTGAGCATCAATGTATTCATTTGTAACATCCGTTAAATGCTCTTGCAGAGCAGCTATTTCTGCTGACTTAATCATTGCATCGATATTATCATTTAAAGCATCTGTATTACCTAATACTTTTCCTGTAGTTTCATCAATGGCCATGCTGAGATCCGGAAACTTTTCATTCAGTGTCTGTACAGCCGCTGCCATTTTCTTTTTTTCTTCCGTGCTTAATGATTCTTTTGCATTTAACTGTGTTACAGTATTTTTCAGACCATTTAATACGCCGATTTCAGCATCTCCTTTTTGAGCTGCTTCATCAATAGCTTGTATATTTTCATTTGTTTTATCAATACTTCTCTGTAATTCGTCTGCGTGCAATTTCATGGCAATTGTGCCATTGTCAGCAGTTGCAGAATATGTAGCAATTGCTGATATTAAAGCCACTACAGCACCAGTCATTGCTACTACAGGATTTAAGTTCAATACAGCAGTCCAATCCAATGTTGCTACTTTTGCCACTACAATTCCCACTGCTAATGTTTCCATTCCGACTGTAAGAGCTGCTATGCCATCCACAATTTCAGGATTATCTTCCAAAAAATCCGACGCCCACACAAAAGCATCCGCTCCGGTTTCTTTCAAATCATTAAGCGAGGGGTTTAATTCATCTCCAATAGTAATAGCAAGTGCGTCCATTGCGGACGTCATCTTGTTATCCGCCATTTCCGTTGTATCAGCCATTTTCTCATAAGCACCGGCTGTTGCTCCAGCTGATCCGGTAATTGTAATCAAATTCTTATTAAACTGTTCAAATCCCTGATTTAAAATGGCGTTAGAAGCTTTTCCGGCCTCTGCACTGGACCATAAGTTCATCAACGCAGTGGAATCGTTTCCAACCGATGAATAAAGTATCTGCAGTACATCGGATAGCGTTTTTCCTTCTTTCATCAGTCTTGCAAAACTCTTACCTGTATATTCTTCAATGACTTTTGAAACATCTGATCCGGAATCTCCCAGCTCCTTTAACATTCCAGCTAGGTAAGTTGTAGACTCTGCTGTATTGATACCGCCTTTTGTCATACTGACATATGCAGATTCTATATTTCCCAGATTAACATTATAAGCTGATCCAGTTGCAATAGCTTTACCCATAGAAGCAGCTAACTGTCCAACTGTGGTAACACCCAAATTCTGCACCATGATTAACGAATCGCTTATTTCTGCGGCTGTTCCCGCTTCATCTCCATACGCATTTAATGTTGTAGTCAACACCGAAAGTGCAGATGCTGAATCAGTAAAACCCGCAGTTGCAAGCTCTGTTGCTGTCCTTGCCATATCAACAGAATCTTTTGTCTGTACGCCTGCCGAAATGGCATTATATGCAACATCCGCCAACCCACCAGCCGCTGCGCCGGTATCAATAGATAACTTTAAAATCTCTGTTGATAAAGACTGTGTGCTTGCCTGCGACTCATCAGCAATTGTAGACAGCTTAGCAACGGCTGTTTCATACTCTTTAGCCTTTTCTGTACACTCTTCCAGTGCCTCAGTAATTTCCTGCACGCTCTCTTTAATGTATTGTGCAGCCATAGTATCTGCCAATGCACCAATAGCAGCGACGCCACTCTTTCCAAATTGTTCTGATTTTTCTCCGGCATCCTTTACAGATTTTCCGTACACATCAATAGATGAGGCACAACCGTTAGTAGACTGCTGTGCTTCCTCCATATACTGATCCATATTTTTCAGATCGGCATTCATTGTATTTAAATCAGACTGCGCGTTATTTATCTGCGTTTTCCAATTTGTAGTAGCATTACCAGCTTTTTCATATTCCTTATTTGATTCGGCAAGTTGCTTTGACAGCTCATCTATTTTTTTTCGCTGGTCATCCAATGCCTCTTCTGATGCATCGGATGAGTCCGCCATGTCTTCCATTTCTTTATTGGCGTCTTTTAATTTTTCAGAAAGCGTTTCAACCTTTTCTCCGGCTAACTGTTGAGCTTTTTCAGAATCTTCCAGGCGCTTAGTATAAAGTTCTACTTTACTGCTCTGCGCTTCAATCTGTTTCGTTAAAATCTCATGCTTTTTAGTAAGTGCATCCAGACTGTTTTGCTGACCGTCAAATTCAGACGTTGCGAGGCGCATCTCAGAACGCAGTTCTTTCTGCTCTGTATTGATATTTTTCAGAGCCTCTCTATATTCTTTTTCACCTTCCAGTACGATTTTTGAACCAATTGTATTAACAGCCATAGTTTACAACTCCGATAGAGGATGAATTTTTTCATCATCTTTTTCTTTTTCATAAGGTTTTGCCCACAAATTTACAAAATCTGTAAAGCGTCCAAGTGTCATGTGATCTATTGCTTTTTCTGTGAAGCCCAGCTTCGTAAGGCCGATATGATACACCCAATCAAAGTCAACCGGCTTTTCTCCTGCATCTTCTCCTGCAAACTCTGGTTGGGTTTCTGTTTTTTTGGCTCTTTTACCAAAATGCATCTGGCGTATTCCTCATGTATGAGGCTTGCCATTACATATATATTTTTATCAATGAGCCGGATCAGTTCTTCCTCCGTAAACTCATGCTCTTTTCCTTCTATGTCCCATCCCTCCATAATCATTTTAGGGAGAACGAAATTAGTAACAGAAATGTCTGGTTCCTGCTGTTTCAATTCAATTTCTCCATCGGCATTTTTAACCGGCATTCCGTTTTTATCCAGTACTGGTGCCGCACCGATCAGTTTTATTTCAAAGTTCTTCAGATTTCCATATTCCTTTTGGATCATCTGCAGAACCATATTGTCCATTTTCATTGGAAAATCTATTCCGCTTAATTCTATATGGGAAAGTTCATTTAACATTGTTTTCCTCCAAATAAAGGAGGGCTATAAAGCCCTCCTTACAGTTACCTTTTATTTTGTTGTTGTGGTGCTTGTTGTTGATTGTTATGCCTGAGGAGCTGCGTCTGTGATACAAGCCTTTGTTTTGAGCCATGTTATAGCCTCTGCCTCTGTATCAAACCCCTGCTTATATCTCCAGTTTCCGTCTTCGTCCGGTAATGCTTTACCTGATAATGTTGGTGTTGCAAATGTAATGCTGTCACCCTTTGTTGTGTAAGTTTCTGCAGAATCGGTAAATTTGCATTTTGGAAGCCAAGCTGCCATTACTGTTTTAGCACCATCTTTCATTACATTTACATAAATTCCAAATCCCACATAGTTTGCACTATCCTCCGAACCGTATGTGACGGAATTATCCTCTGTGCTGATTGCATGCCCAAATATTACATCTGCAGCAGATAAAGGCATTTCATCAACTCCAAGATTTACATCAGCGTCTTTAAACTCTTTTACGTACTCGCTTAATGCATTGTCTGCAAATAAAGATGCCTCGTTGAAATTTGGTGTGATGTCTGTGCTGATAGCCTTACCACACTGGAATCCTGCCGTGTATACTCCTTTGGTGGCTCCTAACTTTGCAAAAAACGGATGGCTTAATCCATACTGTGCCATAATATTATTCCTCTCTTTCTTTTCTTGCTTCGGTATAGTTGATTTCAAATACCGTGTGTCTTGTTTTATCTGTTCCTATCATGGTATCATCTACCCATGACTGGATAGATGTAACACAAAAGCCAGAAGACTCTAAATAGTCCCTGGCTTTATGCTTTAAATCCATATATTCTGTTTTTAGCTGTGTGTACAACGACAACTGGATATAGGCAATATCCGCCGTTACACAATCGTCTCCGTATGCTGCTGGTCTCTCATCTTCATAGGTATATACAAAGTAATCTTTTTCCGATACCGGCGCAACATCAGGATATACATTCAGTCCCGTTTCCTGTTTTAATGCATTTAATTTATCATTTACATTCAACCGCTTTTTCCTCCTGTTATCCTGTCATAAACCTGCTGCATTTTTGCTTTTACCTGCTCAGAAGCATTATTTGTGGCTTTTACAAGAAATGGTTTTGCCGTCTGCCCATTTCTGCCATAATTTAACCAAATAGCTTTCAGCGCATTAGTAACCACATATTTTCTTTGCTTTTTACCGTTCTGATAGTAGTAATGTGATGATTTTCCCTTTGGTCCTACAAATGACAATATTGCATCATTTTTTGTTACCTTGGCTTTTGTACTTTTTACAGAATTAACAAGTTCAGAGTCCCCTTCATGTCCGATAACATTCTGCATTTCCTTTTTCATGCTTTCCACCATGATTGGTGTTGCTTCATCAACCATTTGTTTACACATCTCTTCTGTGTTTACACTAAGTAATCCACCCAGAAGATCATCTGGAAAATCCATTTCAAGCTTAGCCATTATTCCACCACCTCACAGGTTAATTCCATTCTGCTTAGATTCACGGTATAGGACCTCATAATCGAGTATTCTTCTCCCTCATATTCTGTCTTTGTGGCTCTTACCTTCTTTTCCACCCCGTTTACAGTAATTGTTCTTTTAGACATTTCATAGTCATCAGGATTTATCACAAAAATAACCGTGGCTTTTCTTCCGGCGCGTAAGGCATCATAAAATTCGGTTCTTCCTACTGATTTAACAGAACAGAATACCTCTGTCTCTTCCGTTTTATCCCCGATCAGATATCCGTCAGCATTTCTTTTTTCTCCGACCACTGTTATCAGCTTTAAAACCTCATTATTCAATATAATCACCACACAGACTTAATGAATCGCGCAGCTTCTCGTATGCTGCTGTATACTGTTCCTGTTTTCCCTGGTAATCGGCCTGAGCTTTACAGTACAGCTCAATAGCTTTACAAATCAATGCATCATCTTTCATAACCTTTTTACCGTTTTCATCTGTGACATATTCGTCATTTTCCTTTTGATACGGCTGAATTCCGACTCTTATCAGGTCAAGTGTTCCAGCTTCGATGTCGGCGGTGATGTCATCATCCAGTTCGGTGTGTTTAATCCGCATTGATTTTTTAATCTGGCTAAGTAAATCCATTTTAACCCTCCTGTGCGGTTAGAAAGCTTGTTATCAGTGCTGCTTTTGTTCCTCCGCTGATACTATATCCCATTTCATCAGCGAGGACCTTAATTTCTGCCACTGTCATGGCATTTAGATCCTCGCTGGTATAGGTTTTTGTTGTATCAGCGTTTATGAGTTTTTTAAGGTTACCGTGACTAACGAGTTCAAATCAATTGCTTTTCCGTCTGCCAGCATAATAGCCTTTGTTACCTCATCATCAGTGGTCTGGTCAGTGTACCGGGAAACCGTTACCCCCATGTTTGTGTTAAGCATGTAATCCTCAAATCTGAAGATAAATGCTATTACAGTATCTGCTGATACTGTTTTGGCAAATGCAGGAACATCCTCACTAAACTCAACCGGTCTTCCCAAAATGGTGTATTCCGGTTTTCCGTTTACTCCCGCGTTAACCCTGGCAATAGGTTGACCATTACTATCTACCATAGCGATAATCTGACTCATGAAGGTTGCTTTCTTCATACACCAAACTGCGCTGTCATATGCTGCCGGCAGTTTTCCTTCTGCATCACAAAGATCTGCGTATGTGATACTGTTTCCCTCTGTGATATCAACATTCTGACCCGTAACAGCAGTTTCAGCCAGAACTCCTTTGGGCTGTCCTGATCCAGTTCCTTTGATAATTGCCGTTTCCAGTGCCCTGGTCATTGCTTCCGCAATGTTTGCTGCAAGTGTCTGCTCAAAAATATCAAGAGTTACATGCTCAACCACAATTGACATTGAAATCTGAACCTTTAACTTATAATAGCTAAAGGAGATGCTTCCCGTCGCTTTTTTCTGCTTATCCGTTGTTCCTGATTCTGTTGTCCAGGTTGCAGTTGGTTTTGCAGATGAGGTTGGTACTGTTACACCACCCTTGTAATATGTCTTTGTCACTCTTGCCAGAATGTTTCCGGTCTTTTCCATCTTTTCAACAATTTTGTTGATGATGGTATTTGGAATAACAGCACCAACGTCTGCTGCCGTTGTGTTTGCATCAGCATTTTTCTGTACAGGGATGCCTTTCAGCACATAATTCATAAATGATTTTCTGTATTCCATGTCATCATCCTGCATTCCGATTGCTTCAACAACATTTGCCATTACTTTGGCAGATAAAGGTGCTTTGACAGCTCCCTTCAGCGCATTGATGTTTGCCTGCTCCTGTGCGAATTTCTCATAGTCATTATCCAGCTTTTCTACCTCTTTTACTTTTGCCTGATAATCTTCCATCTTTTCCTCTGTCAACAGCGTTTCTGCTGCATCTAATAAGGTGTTTCTCTGTGCTTTGTAGTCCTCATAGTTCTTAAACATGTTTGATTTCTCCTCTCATCCTTAAAAGTTTGATTTGTTCCTGCTTCATTAAAAAATCCGAATCGGTATTTTTTTGACCGTTCGGATTCTTTACAGCATTTCTTATTTTTTCTTTCACGCTGTCGCTTAACACATTTGCGGCGGCGTTATATATTGTGAACGGCTTATCCTTATCGGAGCCATTATCACCTATGATTTCATCGATAAATCCATATTCTTTAGCTTTTTCTGCGTCCATCCATGTCTCTTCGTTCATGAGTTTCAACAGTTTTTCATGTGACATACCGGTTTTCAGTTTGTAAATGTTTGAAATAGCTTTATTCGCATTTTGTAACACTTCAGATGTTTTGTTCATTTCATTGTAGTCACCATATGCACCAGTAGAAACATTATGGATCATATATTCCATTCCTGGTACAGCTCTGACCGTATCACCTGCACAGCTAACAATTGTTGCTGCACTTGCTGCTAAACCGGTTATATCTATTGTTTTTTGTCCTCTGTATGCCTGAATCGCATAATATATTTCATTTCCAGCAAATACATCACCGCCACCTGAGTTGATTTCAATGGTAACTGGTTCTCCATTCGCTTTTTCCAATGCATCTTTCACTTTTTTAGGACAAGTATTCTCAATATCGCACCAGTCATATATCCATGCATCATCATTTGATACAATTGTCCCTTTTACTTCAATATTTGGCATTTTTATTCATCTCCTTCCCCATCTAGTTTTCCTGTGTCTTTTCTCAATAATGCCACATCGCCTCCGTCTATTGGGGTTAATCCCAGATATTCTCTTACTTCGTTTGGTGTCATGATTCCACGGTCAACATATGTAGCCAGTTTAAGTTTTGTTGCCATGCTGGCAAAAGTTAAATTGCTTGACTCAAATACCACTTGATTTCCAAATCCGCGTTCTCTTCTGGTAAACAACTTCCTTGTATATTCCCCTGACATCTGTACCCCTACCGGTTCAATGCACTGCTCATAATAGGAAATCCACTCATCTTCCGTATAGGTCGAATGTACGATTTTATCATTTGTGTTAAAAAAAGCGTACACTCGTTCCGTTTGCCCTCCTATCTGAGCGGCATTCGGCACATAGTTGTTATTCTGTACCTGGATGGCATCTGCTTTTGCATCTACAGCGGCTACTCCAAGAGAATTAGAGGAAATTGACAGGTAATTATTGGCAAACTCTTCCGCTTTTACTTTTAAATCTTCATCTCTCATTGCAGAAACAAATTTCAACAGCCAGCGAATCACCGCACTATTTTTTATTGCACTAATAATACCCTGGTCAATTGTTGTAATGGTATTCATCAGCTCCGTTAGTGCTTCCCCCGGTGCTTCTCCAAAAATATCATTGTAAAAATAGTCATCACGAATATGGATAATCTCAGAATAATAAAATTCTGAAAATTTTCCATTTTGGTAATAGAATTTCAAGTATAAGTTTTTTCCAGTGTCATATTTTGCTTCCACAGCCACTGCCGGTATTGGATAAAGTCCAATAGGTGTTCCAAACGCATCTCTTATGATCAAAACAAATGCATTTCCATTAAGTGCAAGCTGATTTGCCAATTTTTCCTGCATCATCTGCCCTGTCATTAACTCATTTGGTTCTTCCAGCAGAAATTTCATTGATATAACCGGATTAGTCTCTATTTTCTTGCTTCCGTCTGCCTGCATGGTTGTCCTGATATGTTTCGCCACCATTTTTCCGATAGCTTTTGTTTTTGGCTTAATACATGCTCTGACAATATCCGACTTATACAGCTTACCATCCCATGAATAAAAACCATTTCCAATATCCGTAACCATTTTAAATACGGCCTGGTCTATTCCATTTTTCTCTGTTCTTTTAAAAGGATTCTTCATTTTTTTCCTCTCTAAATCATTGACTGATATTCCTCCAGATTGTTTTCCAGGCATACGTATGCGTCCAGAAGTCCTGCCAGTCCGTCAATTCTCTTTGTTCCAAGGTTTCCCTTGCTCGGCTGTATATTATCATTTTTATCAATATCCACTGACGTATTTGTAAGACACCATTTAAGGATTGGATTATTGTTATAAACAACTTTTTTCTTTTCCAAATCAGCTCCAAGCGATTTCATCGGGCTTGATAATGTCTTTTTTCCTTGAATAATTGGTTCCATTACAACCGCACCAAATGTATTCTTCATATCCTCTACAAAATAAGTGGCTGACCATGAGTCATACCCACATTTATACAAAAAAATATCATTTTCATTTTGTATTTCCTCAAACCATTCCTTTACATATTTGTAATGGACCCTGTTTCCCGGACATGTTCTGAGTAATCCTTGCTGTGCCCACAAATCATATGGTATCTTGTCTTCTCTTACCTTTCGTTCCAACAAATCTTCTGGTATCCAGTACATCTGCAGTACATACACGTTTGGATTGTCAGGTACCATAAAAATAACCGTGGCATTTGTCAGATCAGTAGTGCTGGATAAATCACAGCCACCAATTCCATACCGCGGTTTTAAAATATTCAAATCAAAAGTAGCTGTATTATTCAGCTGCTCAAATGTCAACCATGCTTCTGATGATGTTTCTCTTATATTAAATTCCTTACACACAAGATTTTTTACATGCGCTGGATTTTTAAGTGCATTATTTACTTTACCTTCCAGATATTCCCATGTTTTAGTTATACCAAGATTTGGGTTTGCTTTTATCCAGCAGTTTTTTTGCGGCCATTCTTTTCTTTCATCAAGTTCATATATAAATGGGAATACCCTTAAGTCCTTGTATCCTTCATCATCAAAAAGTCCATTTATTATATTTCCAGACTCTTCATATTTTGCATCGTAAATATCCTGTCTTACCGTTCCCGCTGTTGACGTTACATAAATCAACGGCTGAAGTCTTGCCGATACGCCATCAGCCAGCATATCAAATAACTCCTGTCCGTTTTTCCACTGATGTATTTCATCGAGCAACGCACAATGTACATTCAAACCATCAATTGTCCCCGTATCACTTGCTAGTGGCTTATATACTCCATTGTTATATGCTTCAGAGCTAATATCTCCCACATGTGGTTTGCATCTTTTTGCCAATGATGGGGACTTTCGTATCATTCGCACCGATTCCTGCCAAATAATCTTTGCCTGATCTCTTTTGGTTGCTGCGGAATATATCTGCGGTCCTTTTTCCCCATCTGCGAGCAGTGTGTATAATCCAACCACCGAAGCAAGCAAGGATTTACCGTTTTTCTTTCCAACGATCAAAATCGACTGTCTGCAGGTTCTATATCCATTGTCATCAACAAAGCCAAATACTGCTGCCAAGTGTGCTTTTTCCCATAATTCCAGTACTACCGGTTTCCCCGCATATTTTCCTGTACTGATACAACAATAGTTTTCTGCAAACTCCAGCACATGATTTGCTCTTTTACTGCTGTAATGCATCTCCGGAATTGGGTTTTCTATTCTGTATGTCAGATATTTATACCACTCGTAAGTTTTTCTACATACCGGTATTCCTCCACGTTGTATCTTTTCCCAGTATTCAAGTATTGGATTATAGTCTGCTGGGTATTCTATTTTCATTTGATGCCTTCCTTTACAAAATCATCAAACCCATCATTTGTATCAACTGGTAATTTATCTGTTTTTGGTAGACAGTCAACCAATATCTTTATTGCCTGTGTTTGCTTCTGTGACAGTTGCAAATAATATTGTGCATCCGGACTTTGCTTTACACCGTACTGATTTTCTCCATTTTTGTACTCTACGGTTGTTCCCTTTCTGATAATCTGTTCTCTTAGATCCTGCATTGTAATTGTCATAAAAGCTACGTCGTCAATGGTAGTAAACACCAACTTTTTCTTGTTTTGGTCTATTTTTGAGAACAATCTTTTCAGTCTGGATACTTCTTTCTTTATTCTGTTTTGTTTCTCTATATAGTTCGAAATACTGTCAACTTCGGCTTCTCTTCGACATTCCTCTTTTTCATATTCTTCATCCGTGTACACCTTATACCACACCCCCCTAATGCGCGACCTGCGTATTCAATCAATCTGACCGCTCGGTCTGCTCGCTAGAATTTTCAGTCGCCCGAATGGGGGGGATTGAAAATATTTCTCCAAATCTTCCATCAAGCAGTATTACTTTTCTTCCAGTCTTGCCAGACAATTCTGTTTCCAGCTTTGAAGTATCCTCTCTGTTCAGGCGATAATTTGATTTAATAATTAGGTCTCCCTCTCCAATACTTTGCAATCTTTCTATTTCAATTCTTGTTCCACTCTCTATCTCTGCATATAGTTTCATGATCTATTACCCTTAAGGATATTGGTTGTCCATCTGAATCGAACATGCATAATGGCTTTGCCTTTCCCTCCATGAAATGATTATCCTCATTGTCATGGCAATCCTTGCACTCCCATCTCATGTGTTTATGGTTTAGACTTATATCCGGATTCTTTATGTTATCTGGTGTCAGTATGATTTTGTGATGCAAGATATATCCTAACCTTTTACCACACACCTCACATATCCCGCCATCTTTTGTAATACGTTGTGCTATGTATGCGTCACGGCACTGTTTCCAGCGTTTACTGTTGTAAAATGATTTTGCCCACTCTTTCGCCATATTTTTGTACCAAAAAAGCACAAGAGCAGTTTCTACCACTCCTGTGCTTTCCCTTTGTCTTATTCTTTCATGATACTACTATAGCACGCTTGACAAAGCAAAATCCGTCCATCTTTTACGTTTCATCAATAAATTGTTTCATCATTTTGCTTAACTGTCCCGCCTGGCTCACTCCTGCCCTATCACATGCCTCTGCATATTCCTCTGCAATATTCTTTTTAATCTTATAACTTTTTGAGATATAGCCCGCCTTCTCTTGAAACTTCTTTGATGCTATTGTCTGTGGATTAGGTTTACCTTTTGGCATTCTTAATACACCTCACGATCTTTGGAATAACATCCACTAACTCTAGTATTCCTGCGCACAGAAGTATTATAGATGTATATATATTGTTCCATACTCCCATCCGCACTATAATTGCGAACACTAGAAACAAATCAAATACTGTTATTTTCTTCATATATTTTTAAGCCAATGTGTTACAATGAAATTGGAAAGGGAGATTACTCTCCCAATCCTTTTACTCGATTTAATAAGTTTTTTATTGCCGGCGTATTTCAGCCGTCTTTCTCTTTTTCTATTTAATTTTTAATTCTCCAATATATGTACCAACTCCCAGAATTACTTTATATGCAATTCTTCTCATCTGTGTTTCACTGTACGAAACAGATTTCATTTTTAGGTACGGAATGCTTTTCCACCTGTTACTCCAAAACCTTACTCTTACCACCTTCTGTTCGTCTGCATTCAGCGCATTGTAAACAAATTCCACAGCAGCAATCTCTTTTTTGATCCTGTCGTAATATGCCGAATGCATTTTCAAAGCCTTTGCCTCTGTCACTGACTGTGGTTTGTTTGCTTCCTCTCCATAATTGGATCCAGTACTGCTGCCGGATGAAGATGTCATTATCTCATCCATGTACTCATCGTATCTTCTTTTGTTTTCTGGGTATCTCCTGATTACCCTCTCGATAATAGCCCAGCTATCCTTCGGTATTCTCATTTCATAACCTCCTAAAATAATATGTTTGGTAGTAATATCTCTATTGCAATTGCATTTTTAATTCACCATTCAGCTTTTATGCTGCGTACAGATGCATTTCGTTCTGTATCTGGAACTCATCGTCGATAATATAATATTTTTCCGTAACCGCTGTGTTTGCATGCCCCAGTAGTCTCGATACCAGCTTGATATCTTTTGTTTTAAGGTATGTTACCGATGCAAATGTCTTGCGATACACATGCACTGTTGTAGATAAGTGTGCTTTTGCACGCTTCCCAATTGCCTTTGCATCTTTTTCCAGCGTGCTCTTTGTGAGTTTTACTCCTCCACGCTTCGGAATAAATACATACCCACTTGTCCGACCTGCAAGATACTTTACCAATGCATTTTTGCATTTAATGCTCAGGTACCCGGTTCTGTATGTATCAC
>JAQUUX010000063.1 GCA_028693705.1 Lachnospiraceae bacterium
GATTTTTTTCAAAAAAGGGGCAAAGAGAGTAATTTCTCTCTTTACCCCTATGTTCACACTAATAACTGTATGAAGATTTTCAACTTCTCAGAGAGTTGTTATATTATTTAGCTGCCTCAACGATAGATTTCATCTCGTCAACTTCTTCCTGTGTACAGATACCATCTTTAACTGCTTCTTCATATACAGGCTGAACAGCATCCTGGAATGCTTTTAATTCATCAGCTGTCAGTTCTGTTACAGTACAACCAGCATCAACAATTGCCTGTTTAGCTGCGTCAGAATTCTCATCGATTAACTGATCATTGTAATCTCCCATTGCATCAGCTGCAGTAGAAATGATTTCCTGATACTCTGCCGGCAGACCATTCCACCATTCAGCATTTACATAGAATGGATCTGGATGGAACATATAGTTAACTTCTGTGAAATATTTCTGTACTTCATAGAATTTCATACCCTGAACATTAACCCAAGGATTTTCCTGTCCATCAGCAACACCTGTCTTTAAGCCCATGTAAAGATCTGAGTAAGGAACTGTTGTAACAGTTGCGCCTAATGTCTCGAATGTCCAGTCAATAGTCTTCATACCATTAGATCTCATCTTTAAGCCCTTCAGATCGCCAGGAGCTTTGATTTCATGATCTCCGTTGGAGAACTGTCTGTATCCACCTGCATCACACAGATTGATAATAACTGTTCCGGTTGTCTCTTCAGCTTCTGCACATACTGATTTAGCAAGATCACTCTTTAACAGAGCTGTTACCTGTGCACGATTTTCTGTTAAGAAAGGTAATGTAAACATTAAAAGACGAGGGCTGAAATCGAACTGTCCACCACGCATACCCTGTACAGTTCCCTGTACAACCTGCTCTAACATTTCTTTCTCAGTACCTAACTGACCATTACCCATAACATCAACAGTAATATGTCCGTTGGATGCTGCTTTAACATCTTCTGCAAACTGCATTAAAGATACGTTACGTGGGTTGTCATCTGGCTGAGCGTGTCCTACGGTCATGGTAAAATCACCAAGTGCTGCGTATGGATCTTCGCCTTCAGCTGCTGCGGTTGTTTCTGCTGCTGCACTTTCTGCTGCTGCAGGTGTTTCTGCTAGTGCTTCTGGTGTAGCTGTGCTTGCCTGACTTCCACATGCTGTCATGGAAAGTGCCATTGCTGCAACAAGACCAACAGCGATTACTTTTTTCATTTTCATTTTCTAAATCCTCCTTATATCAGTGAGCGTCTTCTGACGTCCGACAAGTAAATTCTAGTCTAAATATTTTTGATGTACAATATATTTTCTTGTTAAAATGCTATATTTACATTCCAATTTTCTAGTTTCATAATGCGTTATTTTATCTTTTAGTTCTTAATTTTATAGTTTATATTATTTTCCTTTTTATATTTATGTTAAAAAATGCTCGGTTTCCCTGATTTTTTTATGTCATTTGTTCAAAAAAGCCATCACATTGTAATATTTTGCGATGGCTTTGTCAGCTTTTTATACTTTTTCATATTTTTCTACATGTTTTTCGTTATTTTTTTGAGAATATTCTGTTGGTGATATTCCCATCTTCTTTTTAAATGCATTGGTAAAATAGTTAGGATCAGAATATCCTACCATCTCGCTAATGGCTTTAATACTGTAATGTCCTTCTTTCAACAATTCGCATGCCTGTCTGGTTCTGCATTTGATTAAAAAGTCTGAAATAGAAATGCCCTGGCTTTGTTTGAACAGTCTGCTGATATATGAATTACTGAATCCGGTCATCTCAGCTATCGTTTCCAGTCTTATGTTTTCATCATAATGTTCTTCAATATAATCTCTCACAAGCTGTACACCATCCGGTGTCTTATGCCAGTTTTCTTCTACAGCACCGATTCCCTTTTTGGCAAGTCTGTCATTCGCTTTTACCGAAGCGGCCTCCATGCCTTGAATATTCTGGAATTCAGCCTCTTCCATCCAGTATTTTCGTCCCTTTAATAACTCATCCATAACTTTGTGCACCGTAAGACTCAAATTCTTCAGCAGCACCGGTGAAGGAGAGAATACCATAATTATAAAAACATTTCCTTTCATATCACCCACGCCGTCACAATGCTGCCTGGGCAGCTCTGTTCGAAGCAATAGATCCATTCGTTCATGCTCTTCATTAGAAAAATTATGATCTGCCTTACCCAAAGCAACAATTCCTGCATAGGTATCCTTCACATCGATCAGTTTTTCAAAGGCCTTTGTTTCTTCATCCCATTTTCCATGTGTCATCTTATAAACCACACGGCTTCTGGTAAAACGAAGTGCCTGGTGCATCCGCAGGTTTTCTTCCAGTGACTTTTTTTGGAAATCCAGCTCGTGAATTGCCTTTCGAAGTGCATTTAACAATCTGTCTTCTACAACCGGTTTATCAATCAAATCCAGTGCTCCCAGCTGTAACGCTCTCACAGCCAGCATATAATCCGGTGTATCCATGGTAAAAATAATTCGGCATTTAGGATACAAACGACTGATGCTCTCAGCTGCCTCCATGCCTGTCAAATTTTCATCTCTCATCATGGCATTCACTACCAGAATATCAGGTTTGTAGCTAATACTATCGTGGAGTGTATCTGCCGCATTCCCACTTTCCCTGATCTCCACAGATGCCGCATAATGGGACTGTCTCATAAAATATATAATTGTCTGACGGTCTACAGGAACACTGTCCGCCACTAACACACGATATGCCATAATAACTCCATTTTGTTGCTTTTTACATGTTTTTTACTCGTTATCTATGATTTTATGTTATCGTGTGCGCGATTTCAATGTGTTTTTTTGTGATGCACCTATATTTTTTTGTTTTGAAGTGTCATAATCTTCACAATCTTTTGTTTTTTATGATAGATTTTTACCACTGCATATAATAAAACAGTAAAATAAAATGCACGCCATTGCGATCATGGCAATAGCAGGGTTACTATATCCCGGCAGTAAAATAAGTTCCTCCAGAATGCAAAGTACTATACCGCCTATTCGCATCGGCCTGGCACATGCCTGGTGTGCCTTTCTCCAATTTTCTTCGCTTTTCATGGTATATGTACTCGGTATTCCCATGATACTGCCATAAGGCACCAGTGGCATGAATCTTCCGTAAATGGCAATGACAATTCCTGCAGCCACTCCCGCTACCTGACATGCATTCTGCATGGTAACTTCCGGAAATATCCTGCCTACACGATAATAAGCTGCTGTTAACAGCCCAACACATAATACAAACATCAATAATAAACAAATCTTTGCAAAGAACATCATACTGCTAAAATTTAATCCGCCATTAGGTGTTCCATCTTCCAATTCCTGCACATCCTTCAGTTTCGCCATAGCAAGCTGTTTATCAAAGAAGGATGATACCACCTTGCATGCCAGCACCGGCAGCATAAGCCAAAATTTATGTAAACTAATACTCTCAAACAAAGTAACCTCTGCAGGTAAAAACGGCAGATACAGCATTACCATGAGGATCGGAAGATAGCTCCAGATATAATAAGTAAACATGGGGTTTCTCTTGAATCTTTTTTGAAACATAGGTTCTTGTTCTCGCTTTCTGATTAATTTGCTTTTTATTAATATGCCAGTATTTCTGCGCCATCTTCAGTCACAGCAATCTGAATTTCCCACTGTGCTGATGGTTTTCCATCATCAGTATAAACGGTCCAGTCATTGGATTCGTCCACAAAGATATCCGGTTTTCCCATATTTACCATCGGTTCAATGGTAAATACCATGCCCGGCACCATCAACATTTCTGTACCCGGTTTAGAGCAATAGCTGACCCATGGTTCCTCATGGAATTCAATACCAACACCATGTCCACCAATTTCTCTCACAATACTATAGCCATTAGCCAGCGCATGTTGGTGAACTGCATTTCCCATATCTCCCAGAAAAGTCCATGGTTTCACTGCTTCCAGTCCCTTTTGAACACATTCCTTGGCTACCTCTACCAGCTTTCTGTTTTCATCAGAAACATTTCCCATGCAGAACATTCTGGATGAATCTGAAAAATATCCCTTATAAATCGTAGAAACATCTACATTAATAATATCTCCATCCTCTAATATATCCTCGTCAGACGGAATGCCATGGCAGACCTGAGAATTAATAGAGGTGCACACACTCTTTGGAAAACCTTCATAGTGTAAAGGTGCAGGAATACCACCAAGTTCCTTTGTTTTCTCTGCCACAAGATCATCTATTTCCTGGGTCGTCATCCCGATATGTATCTTTTCTGCAACATAATCCAATACAGCAATATTGATTTTACCACTTTCTCTGATTCCCTCTAACTGCTCCGGGGTTTTTATCTGATCATGATCAGGTGTAATATGTCCCTGCATGGCGAAAGAAAGTATCTTCTCGTCGAAATTTTCATGGCAGCTTTTATATTTCTTACCGCTTCCACACCAACAAGTATCATTTCTGCCTAACTTTTTAATCATCTTCCTAACCATACCTTTCTTATCTATCTAATCTTAATTCTACCTCTTCTAATATCACCCGATTGCTTCCATAGCGTCCTGTACCGAAGATACTCCGATTAATTTAATTCCCGGCTTCTTTTTCACCTGATCCAGACACACCCTTGGAAGAATACACGTGGTAAATCCCAATTTTTCTGCTTCCTGGATTCGCTGCTCAGCCATCGCTACTGCGCGAACTTCTCCGCTAAGACCTACTTCTCCAAAACAAATTGTTTTCTCATCTATCGGACGATTTTTAAAGCTGGAGGCAATTGCCATAACGATACCAAGATCCAATGCCGGTTCCTGAATTTTCATTCCTCCTGCCAGATTGACATAAGCATCACAATCTGCCGTCTGCAGTCCCACTCTCTTCTCCAGTACAGCCATCAGCAGGTTTACCCTGTTATAATCCGTGCCAATTGCCTGCCTTTTCGGAAAGCCAAAGTTACTCCGGCACACCAATGCCTGAATTTCTATCAAAATTGGCCGGGTTCCCTCCATAGAACATGCAACCACTGATCCACTGGCATCCTCCGGTCTGCCATTCAACATAAACTCTGACGGATTTTTTACCTCCGTCAGACCTTCACTTCGCATCTCGAATACACCAATTTCATTGGTAGACCCAAAACGATTTTTCACGCCTCGCAGAATACGATAAGATGCATAACGGTCTCCTTCAAAATATAAAACCGTATCTACCATATGCTCTAATACCCTGGGACCTGCCACCGTTCCTTCTTTGGTCACGTGTCCAACGATAAAGATTGAAACATTTAATCCCTTTGCCAGCTGTAAAAAAGTGCTGGTGGATTCCCTTACCTGCGATACACTGCCCGGTGCTGAAGAAACTTCCTCATGATACATCGTCTGAATAGAATCTATGATAACCACCTCAGGTTTAATCCGTCTGATGGTATCTTCAATTATTTCCAGATTGGTTTCGCACAAAAGCAATAGATTATCACTGATTTTCCCGATTCTATTGGCTCTGATCTTAATCTGTTTCAGAGATTCCTCACCCGAAATATATAATACTTTGTGCTCTGTATCTGACAGATTTTTGCAGACCTGCAGTAATAAAGTAGATTTACCGATACCGGGATCTCCACCTACCAGGGTAAGTGAGCCCTGCACAATGCCGCCTCCCAGCACACGATCCAGCTCTTCCATACCACTTGTCATTCGTTCTTCTTCATCCGTGGAAACAGATGAGAGACAGGAAGGCTCCCGTCTCTCTGTATGACTTACACTGCCGGCATGCTTATTTGTTCCGGATCCGGTTACTACAGTTTCCTCTACAAAAGTATTCCACTGCTTGCAGCCCGGACACTGTCCCATCCATTTAGCCGATTCATAGCCACATTCCTGGCAGAAAAAAACTGTTGCCTTCTTTGCTTTTGCCATGAAGGACTCCTTTCCCATTCCTAACCAATATAACTTTTATCAAATTGACTCTTTATCACACAAAAATACCTTTCCATTCCCGGCAGGATAACTCCCGTTCATGGAAAGGTATTGAAATACTACTCTACAACCTTAACCGCTACTTCTCCGGCATCTGCCAGTTCTACGCTGACACTCAGTTTGCCACTTACTCCAGTTGACATTTTTCCAACAGATTTACCTTCTACAAACACTTCATATTCTGTATCTTCCTTTAAACCGATGGTAATCTGTGCATCTTCTGCACCTTCTACTAGAAAGTCTACTCCGCTTTCCGTCTCTTTGAACTCTGTTACACTGGTTCCCGGAACTGATTCATATACAAACATTCCATTTTTTTCCAGCTTGGTCATCGTACCAAATGTTTTTACTTTATACAAATCCCCAGCATGTTCAAAATCCTCCAACTTAGCCTTTTCCTTCAGAGAATAATTTCCAAAACTAATACTGCCATCATTTTCTGCGCGAAGTAATTCCTTCACAACTGCCATTCTTTCGTCCTCCGTTTTCTAACTGCCTTTACCATTCTAGGTATCACTGTATCCGGCTCATACATAAATTATACTCTGTATTCTGACATTTTACCATGAAAAATGACAGCTTATCCGTTAAAATTTTACCAGTTTATGACAGCTTGTTTTTATCCTTTACTGCAAAAGTAATCTCGCTCTTCTGAAAGCCTGCAACTACCGTATCTCCCGGTTTCACGGCACCTGAAAGGATCTCTTCTGCCAGCTTATCTTCTACCACTGTCTGCAATGCACGTTTCAGTGGTCTCGCACCCATTTTGTAATCTGCATATTTGGTTACCAGATGCTCTTTTAATGCGTTGGATAACGTCAAATGAATATCCATTCGTTCTTCACATCGCCTCCGAAGATTAGCTGATAACAGAGTTACGATTTCCTTCATATTTTCTTTATTCAAAGTATGGAATACCATGATTTCATCAATACGATTGATAAATTCCGGTTTAAAAATACGCTTCACTTCTTCCATAACGCCGGTTTTCATCTTATCATAATTTTGCTTTTCCGAAGTACCACTGGAAAATCCAAGATTTTTCGGATCTACAATTCTGGCGGCACCGGCATTGGAGGTCATAATCAGAATCGTATTCTTAAAGCTGACCTTTCTTCCCTTGGAATCCGTGATATGCCCATCGTCGAGCACCTGCAGCAGTACATTAAATACGTCAGGATGTGCTTTTTCTATTTCGTCAAAGAGTACAACGGAATACGGATTTCTACGAATCTTCTCACTTAACTGACCGCCTTCTTCAAACCCCACATAGCCTGGAGGAGAGCCTATCATCTTAGCAACGGAATGTCCTTCCATATACTCTGACATATCCACACGAATCAGAGAACTCTCTGAGCCAAACATAGCCTCTGCCAATGCTTTGGAAAGTTCTGTTTTACCTACACCTGTAGGTCCTAAGAATAAGAAAGAGCCAATCGGTCTGTTAGGATCCTGTAATCCTACCCTGCCCCTTCTCATAGCCTTGGAAACAGCTTTTACCGCTTCTTCCTGACCAATGACACGTTTATGCAAAATCTCTTCCAGCTTCAATAAACGTTCACTCTCTTTTTCTGCCAGCTTCTTTACCGGGATCTTGGTCCACATGGAAACCACCTCTGCAATCTCGTTTTCTCCGATTACCAGAGAGGTCTGCTCTTTTTGTTCTGATTTACGCAGTCGATCCTGTTTTTTCAGCAGACGATCCTGCTCTTTTTTCAATTCTCCTGCATTCTTATAATCCTCTGCCATTAATGCATCAGCCATTTTTTCATCCAGTTGCGCAATTTGTAAAGTGATCTCACGGACTTTAGACGCACCTTTACCCTCTTTCAGCCTGGCTGCAGAAGCCGCCTCATCAATTAAATCAATTGCTTTATCCGGCAAATTCCTATCATTGATATACCGATCCGACAGCTTCACTGCTGCTTCAACAGCCTCCGGTAAAATTGCTACATGATGATGTTCCTCATATTTATAAGCCACTCCCTGTAGAATGGCAATTGCCTGCTCTACACTGGGTTCTTCCACATTAACAGGCTGGAAACGTCGTTCCAGTGCCGCATCTTTTTCAATATATTTTCTATATTCTGCAATAGTTGTAGCACCGATCAGCTGAATCTCCCCTCTTGCCAGCGAAGGTTTTAAAATATTGGAAGCATCAATGGCACCTTCCGCGCCGCCTGCTCCAATAATAGTATGAAGCTCATCCAAGAACAAAATGACATTTCCGTCATCTATTACTTCTTTTATAACCTTTTTAATACGTTCCTCAAATTCACCTCTATATTTACTGCCGGCTATCATACCGGATAAATCCAGCATCAAAAGGCGTTTAGACTGAACCGTAAATGGAACATCTCCACTTACGATTTTTTGAGCAAGGCCTTCCACAACCGCAGTTTTACCCACACCGGGTTCACCTATAAGACAAGGGTTATTCTTAGTTCTTCTGCTCAGAATCTGAATCAGACGATTGATCTCCTGGTCTCTCCCAATACATGGATCCAGTTTTCCTTCTGCCGCCTGTGCTGTCAAATCCCGACTGTACTGTGCCAGAGTAGACGGTGCCTTTTTCTTACCCTTTCTGGCCAGATCCTGCTTATACAAGGTACCGTCTTCGCCCATGGCAATTAAAGTATCCACATAAATCTTCTGTACAGATATTCCGATGGTATTTAATAACCGTACCGCGACATTTTCTCCCTCTTTGATCAGTGCCAGCAAAATATGCTCTGTGCCAATCTCTGAAGCATGGAAACGTTCTGCCTGCTTACCGGCTTCTTCTAAAACAGCATTGGCTCTTGGTGAATAACCGGCTCTCTCCTGTATCTTTACACCGGTTTCCGGTGCAATTAAATCCTTAATCATCTCTATCATCTGCTGCTCATCCAGTCCGTTTTCCTGCAGTACTCTGGCTGCAACACCGGTATTTTCCCTAATGAGCCCCAGGAGAATATGTTCTGTTCCCACATATCCCTGGTACAGACTTTTAGCAGCCTTTTCTGCCAGCATAAGCGCTGCTTTTGCATTTTTAGTAAACTGCGGTTGCATCAATCTTCTCCTCCATAATTATCATATATTTCATCAATCAAAGCATGTACTTCATCTCTGGTAATATTCTTGCAATGGCATTTTGCCAACAAAACACTCAAGCTCTTCTGCAATTCCTGCATGGCACGCAGTTTATCTACATCCAGGCTCACAACAGCACCCCGTCTGTTATCCACCTTCAGATATCCCTCCTGCTTTAAGATACTATATGCCTTATTCACAGTATGCATATTGATTCCTATCATCTCCGCCATCTGTCTTACACTCGGAAGCGTATCCCCTTCCTTATATTGCTCCATGGCAATTCCCAGAATGACCTGGTTACAAAGCTGTGAATAATAAGCTTCTTCACTTTCAAAATCAATGGTAAACCACATGTTTTCTGCCTCCAATTGTGATAGTTCCATTATAACAGAGGTGACTTGCCTGTCAAGAAAAACAAAGGGAGCCTAGGCTCATCATGCCCGCTCCCTCATATTTGTATTTATTGTCTAAATTCTGCTTCTTTTTTCTTTAATCGTCTAAATCAAAAAAATTATATTCAAAATCATCGTCATCAGCCAGGAAGTTTTTGGCTTTTTTAGATCTGGTCTGTGCTGCACGATCCTGTGATCTTTCATCATACTCATCTCTGGAATCCAGATCCTCTACCGGTCTTGCAGGTCTTGAAGGTCTGACTGCTCTATCCGGTGCTCCTGCATTTCTGCCTGCCGGCTGACCACCTGTACTTCTTCTTACAGGTCTATCTTCTGCACGATCCCTTACAGGCCGTCTCTCTGCCTCCGTTGCCGGTCTCCTTCTGCGTTCTCCATCTTCTGATGATCTACGAGTCTCATCTCTTCTTGTTCGGTTTCCGGAGCTGTCACCCCTGCCTGCTTCCTGACGTTCCCTGCTCTTTCGTTCAGGTGTACGCTCTGCTACGCGTTTATCCACAGGCCTCTTTGCATTACGACGGAAATATTCTTCATTTTCCTCTTCCTCTTCATACGCACTGTGTAATTTGAAAAGTAAAAGTGTTACTGTGATTACCAGAATTGCCACCAAAACAAACAGTACAATAATGATAATCTTATCACGACCACTCTGACTGTTTTCAGCATCAGCAGCACTAAGCTTGCTGGCTTCCATCAGTTCGGATATTTTATATCTTACACCTTCCTGATTATTATCCAGATACCATGTTAGTGTACCATCCTCACCCTGGATATATTCCACTGCATAATCATTATTTACAGGCACTTCTTCTGTTGTTTCGGTTTCCTGCGTTTCTTCAGCCGTTTCTGTCTCCGGTACTTCCGGAGCAATCACATCTCCCAACTCCAGAAAATCATTACGGATATAGCCGGTTTTCTCAGAACCATCTACAGTAATGTTTACCTGATACCAGGTCTTTCCATCGCTGTCAGCTTCTTCTCCGGTAATGACAACTGCAGTTCCGTTTGCTGCCTTGGTAATGGCATCGAAAGTCGTTCCAGCACCCGAACGAACATTGATATCCCCACCGGTTACAGTTGCATTTCTCTGCTCATATGTACCACCATCCGAATCTAATAATGTTGCTGCTTCCGTAGCACAGGCTGTAAATGGAGCACTGCTAAACAACACAACTGCCATCATTGCTGTCAGTACCGCCCTGCTTATATACTTCTTTTGCTTATTGCAATTGGAATTTTCCATTCCCCTCTTCATGCCACAAAGTTTCATCTGTCTTTTCCTCCACCTGTATTTCTAGTGACGGGTATAGCGTTTTGCACCGCTTTCCACATCGCCCGCCTGACCACTTACACCACTCATTGTACTGTTTTGTACACGCATGGTCCGTTGTTCACTTTCCAGCTGTCTGTGTACATTCAATTCACATTTGGGGCAAAGTCTGCCGGAACGAATATTAACCCCGCATATTTCACATTTCAGGAAGCTTTTGGAATCCATTGCTACTTCCAGACGTCCTTCCCGCAGCATCATTCGTATTTTCTTTTGAGAAACACCGGTTGCCTGTTCAATGTCAAAGGCTGTTCCGCCTTTTTTCTCTTCTATGTAATTACGCACTTTGCCGTAATCATCATAATCCAGGGCTCCACAATCTTCACATTGATATTCTCCAACACCTTTGAATACCATTACACCGCCACACTCTTTGCATGTACTGGGCCGATTATATTCATCTATACCAAATAAATCAGCAAGCCGTGTATCCTTATCCATCTGTATTTCCTCAACATTCCGTCACTATAGAAACGGGACTTACTTTCCTGCCTCATCTATTGCCTTACCAATATCATGACGCATATATTTATTTGCAAAAGAAACCCACTCAGTTGCTTCATATGCTTTTGCACGGGCTTCTTTCAAATCCTTTCCCAATGCGGTGATTCCCAAAACTCGTCCACCATTCGTAACAATACCGGCATCCGTTTTTTTCGTGCCTGCATGGAAACAGAAATAATCTTCTTTTCCATCGAATTTCTCCAGCCCGCCAATCGGAAATCCCTTCTCATAAGAGACAGGATAACCATCAGAAGCCAACACCACACAAACTGCAGCATTATCCTCAAACTGCAGATCAATCTGATCGAGCGTACCATCAATACATGCCTCACATACATCTACCATGTCGTTTTTCATTCGCGGCAGTACCACCTGCGCCTCAGGATCACCAAAACGTGCATTATATTCAAGCACCTTAGGACCTTCTTCTGTTAGCATCAGTCCAAAGAAAATAACACCTTTAAATGGTCGTCCTTCTGCAGCCATAGCATCTACAGTTGCCTGGTATACATATTTCCGGCAGAAATCATCCACTTTCTTCGTATAAAATGGACTTGGAGAAAAATTACCCATACCTCCGGTATTTAAACCCTGATCTCCGTCCTTAGCACGCTTATGATCCTGTGCAGAGGACATAATCTTAATCGTTTTTCCATCCACAAAACTAAGGACGGATACTTCGCGGCCTGTCATAAATTCTTCAATAACCATACGGTTACCGGCTGTTCCAAACTTCTTGTCTTCCATGATGGTACGAACACCGGCCTGTGCTTCTTCCTTTGTATTACAGATCAAAACACCTTTTCCCAGTGCCAATCCATCTGCCTTTAAAACGATAGGCATTTTAGCCGTTTCCAGATATTTCAATGCTTCTTCCGGATCGTCAAAATTCTCATATGCAGCGGTTGGAATATTGTATTTTTTCATCAAATCCTTAGAAAAAGCTTTGCTGCCTTCCAGAATAGCTGCATTTTTCTTAGGTCCAAATGCGCGGAGTCCGGCTGCTTCGAATGTATCCACCAATCCCCCAACAAGTGGATCATCCATACCAACAATAGTCAGATCAATTGCGTTCTCTTTTGCAAATGTTACCAGCTTTTCAAATTCCATTGCCTGGATTGGCACGCACTCTGCAAGCTGCGCGATTCCGGCGTTCCCGGGTGCGCAAAATATTTTGCTAACCTTTTTACTCTTTGCAACGCTGGCTGCAATTGCATGTTCTCTGCCGCCACTTCCTACGATCAAGACTTTCATGTTTATTTCCTCCAGACAATTCCGTCTTTTACTTCTATTTTATCATTGGCAATCAAGTCAATTGCCTTTGGCATAATTTCCCATTCCGCCTGTTCCATTACACGTTTTTGTAGTATTTCAGGTGTATCATCAGCTTCTACCATAACTGCCTTCTGAAGGATAATTGGACCGGTATCTGTCCCTTCATCTACAAAATGCACCGTAGCCCCGGTAGTCTTCACGCCTCGTTTCAAAGCACCTTCATGCACCTTCAAACCATAAAAACCGGTTCCGCAAAAAGATGGAATCAGCGAAGGATGAATGTTGATAATCCTGTTGTGATAACTCTTTATCATAGTCTCCGGCAGCACAACCAGAAAACCTGCCAAAACAATCAGTCCCGGATCCAATTCCTGCATCTTCTGTAAAAATGCCTGATTGAACTGTTCGCGACTTGCAAAATCCTTCGGTGAAATGCAATAAGCCGGAATACCATGATTTTTTGCACGTTCTAAGGCATACGCATTTTTGTTATTGCTAATCACACCAACAATTTCTGCATTGGTAATTCGCTTATCTGTTATTGCATCTATAATAGCCTGTAGATTGGTACCTCCACCGGATACACATACCACCAGCTTTAGCATAAGTCTACTCCTTTTTCACCCGCTTTGCAGGAGCCCACAACATAAGTAGCTTCGCCTGCTTCCTTTAAAGCAGCCAGTGTTTTATCTACATCAGCAGGATCTACGGCTACGATCATACCAATACCCATATTATATGTATTATACATCAGTTTTTCTTCCAGATTTCCTGTTTTCTGTAATAATTTGAAAATAGGAGGAATATCATAGCTGTCTTTTTTAATCTCGGCACGGATACCATCCGACAACATTCTCGGAATATTCTCATAGAAACCGCCACCGGTAATATGACTGCAGGCTTTCACTGTTACACCGGCTTTTTTTACAGCCTTCATGGCATTTACATAGATTCTGGTTGGAGCCAGTAATGCTTCACCCAAAGTCTTACCTAATTCATCATAATAGGTATGCAGACTTTCCTCTGTCATATCAAATACTTTTCTAACCAGTGAAAATCCATTACTGTGAACACCGCTGGAAGCCATACCAATCAGTACATCTCCATCTTTTAAGTTCTTACCGGTAATCAGATCCTTCTCATCCACGATACCAACTGCAAAACCTGCCAAATCATATTCATCAACCGGATAAAATCCCGGCATCTCTGCGGTTTCTCCACCAATCAAAGCCGCGCCGGACTGCTTACAGCCTTCTGCAACACCTTTTACAATGGTAGCAATTTTCTCTGGAACATTTTTGCCACAAGCAATATAATCCAGGAAAAATAACGGTTCACCGCCTGCACAGGCAACATCATTGACACACATGGCAACGCAGTCAATACCGACTGTATCATGCTGATCCATTAAAAAAGCAATTTTCAATTTGGTTCCAACACCGTCTGTTCCAGAAAGCAAGGTCGGTTTTTCCATATCCTTAAAGCTCGTCATGGAAAATGCTCCGGAGAAACCTCCCAAACCACCTAATACTTCCGGTCTCATGGTTCCTTTTACCCACTGTTTCATCAATTCCACTGATTTGTAACCAGCTTCAATATCAACACCTGCTTTTTTGTAATCCATTTTGTTTTCCATAGTAATCTCCATCCTCGTCGGTTGTATTATGATAACTGCCAGTTTTATTTCATAAATTATTTATATGCTTTTTTATTTATAATTTTTATATCCCACTTCCTGCAGTCTGGCATCTTTTGCCTGAACAGCTGCTTTTAAATCCTGAGAGTATTTTTTCAAACGATCCAGCAAATCTTCATCAGAAGTTGCCAGGATCTTTGCTGCCAGAAGTCCCGCATTTGCTCCGCCATTGATCGCAACGGTAGCAACAGGAATACCGCTCGGCATCTGTACAATTGAATAGAGGGAATCTCTTCCGCCTAAAGATGTGGTGTGCATCGGAATACCTATTACCGGCATTGGAAAGATCGCAGCACACATACCCGGCAAATGTGCAGCCATACCGGCACCTGCAATGATTACCTTAAATCCTTTTTCCTCTGCTGTATTTGCATATTCAAAAAAGACATCCGGTTCTCTATGTGCAGAGATAATCGTCATCTCATAAGAAATACCAAGTTCCTCCAGCACATCAGCCGCTTTCGCCATAATCGGCATATCAGAATCGCTGCCCATCACAATACCTACTTTAGCCATTTTGTTCCCTCTCATTCTTTTCATCGCCTAAGCGTTTTTACTATCATCATATCAGATTTCAGTTTACTAAACTTTGCGAATCCATGCAACACGGAATCAAAATTTTTCATCTATTTTCCCTATTTTTTTCACAATTGATCATTTCTTTCATAGTATGACACTTTCATATGTTCTTTTCACTGATTGAAGGGTTCATTCAACGCTTCACACCCTGATAACACAAACCTTCCGTTTTGAATGATAACTGACCTGGTTCCATCTCTCTTCACAGCTGCCAGTTCACCAAGTTCATCATACGGAATGGTAATATCCGTATGACAATTAAAATATGCCTTTGCTCTGTCAGTTTTTCGCAAAATAGAAACTTCGTTATCCCTTGCTACGATTTCCTTTCCATCCGGATTAAACACAGCCACATCCTCTGCGTGAGAATAACAGGTATCTCCCACTGCGAAATGAGGTCCCATCTTCTCAGCAATCAGAATAGGAAGTTTATCCTCTATACCATATTTTCCAGCTGCCACATATGCTGTGGTGTTGGTTCCAATGGCAAATTCGCCCATGGGAAGTGTGTCATGATGGAAGAGTATATTGTCCTTGATATATTTTCTGTTTTCTTCCTCTGTTTCAAAATTGCTACAATGATAATCACTTACCTTTCCATTTTCAAAAGTAAGTTCCAAGTCACGATATTCTAATTCATTCAAGAATACACGGCTGACATGAAGTATACCTTCTGTATGCTCCAGAATCGGTGAGGTAAACACCTCTCCCACAGGAATATTCACATCAGCCACACAATTCTCAAATATGGTTTCTTTTTCAGGATCATTCAGTTTATATAAATTCACCCTTAAATCAGTTCGATTTCCATTTGTTCCATGGATTTCACAATAATCTGCCTGATTTAAAGTGTCTATTATCGTCTGTTGAATTTTCTGATATTTTTTATAATCCAGTGTATTAATAGTAACGATTGCATCAAATATCTCTGCGAACTGTTCCCCTATGGCAGGGATCGGAAGTGCAATAATTGTAAAACTTCGTTCTTCTCCCGGAATGAACTGATTTACAATAGCTCCTGCTTCTGAAGCATATTCAATAGAAAGCTTTTGCTGATCTGCACTGTATCGCGGTGCTGTTTCTTTATTCTCAGGTGCAAATGGTGTTTCTCCAAAAATTTCCATTACAGCAGGACCTCCAAAAACTGCCGCCAGTTTTTCTCTTTCCTGATATGCTGTTCTGGTCACTTCCAATCTACGATTTACCAACTGTTTATCCAAAAACAGTGCCAGATCTTCTTTATGATCAAAATCATACTGTTTGTTCGGATTAGCTCCAAAGAAACCATTTTTAGCAATACTATTTCCCTGGAAAATATTACTTCCGGCACGATAGATAGTAGGCTCTAATCCAAGTTTTGCAAAATTTCTAATGGCTCTTATTATGATCTGTTCAAACCCGATTGCATAGCGGATATTTACTGTTTTCTTTTTATGAATATCTTTATTGGTCACTTCAAATCCGATTCGATAGCCTTCCGTAAACGTATCAGCTAACATCTGTAAACGTTCTTCTGAAAGTGTAGATAAGTGTGCCGCACAGGCTATTTCCTGCTCAGTGACATACTCTCCATAGTAATAAAGGTATCTTGGGTCTTTCAGATCATTTTTTTCTACAATCTGCACTGCAAAATTCTGATACGGATCTATTTGATCTGCAATCCGCTTTGTTCCTTCCACATCATAATAATCACTGATAAACCAATATAAAATATGCTTCATTTCTTTTGAAAAAGCATCATTTTCCTGTTCTGCCAGATATGCACTATATACTTCCAACAAAAGTTCCAGCCGAATAGTCACTGTTTCCAGGTCCTGTTCATATATTCCCGGTATCATGCCACGCAGTTCCGTATATAAAAAACTGCAGAGTCTGCCGATTTTCCCACCTAATTTATTACATGCAAAATCTGGATTGGCGTAGCTGTTACCATAATGTTCCGGCAAAATATCTTCATATAATGCTTTATTATGTTTTTTCAGCGTTTCCAGATCCGCCTGCTCCAAATCGCCACTTTTTACAAAGACATATTCCTGCCCAATCATTTGGCAAAAGTCAGCCATTGCAATAAAAAAAGAGGCAAGGGCAGAACCTTCCTGCTTTGCTCTCATCTCTTCTGTAATCTCACTTATTCGTTCTATAGCCAGTTGATATCTTTCTTCCATACTTTCCATACCTTCCTATTACTTTTCACATCTTTACATGACACCTGCATACAATATTATGCTGACCTCTGCCAGAGCGAGTACATTCAGAATAATACCGACATAGGAAAACAGATAAAACTTGTCTTTCTCCATTCTTGACATAATTCCAAGCACCAGACCAGCCAATGCAAACAGCATGGAGAAAAACACTGCCAGACCATACTGAAACCTCGCTTCTCCTGCTACTTCAAAGGAAAAGAAAACTGCCACAACAGGAGATATCACGGCAATCAGCCCCAAAATGGTTGACATAATCGATTTTTCTGAATGCTTTTTATTAGTAAAAATATAATTCTTCTTCATCTTCTATTTGCCCCATGAAAAACTGCCGACAAGATACCCTTTTTGGTAGCCTGACGGCAGTAGATTGCTTTCGTAATTAAAACAGGATTTTGGACTTTCCGGCAAGAAGCTTTGCACCACTTACAATCAACATTACTCCACAGGCAATTCCTGCCACAATAGCAATCACACCGATTGTGATATTCATTCCACCTGCGTGTCCCATTGTCTTATATGTTTTCTCTTCCATACTGTCCTCCTATTTTGCACCATATTCTCTATAATATGCGTCGATCGCCTTTTTACAAGTATCATCAATATGAATTGTACCATGATACGGTTTATTATACAAATAATCAATGACATCAGCCATGGTTACAATAGCATGTGCTTCAAAACCATAAGTCTCTTGAATCTCATCCAAAGCAGACTTGTCACTCTTTAATCCTTTTTCCATACGATTCAAGGATACCATCAGGCCTTTAATTGTCACATCACCCTGTGCTTTAATGATTGGGAATGTTTCCTCGATAGATTTTCCGGAAGTAGTAACGTCTTCGATAATGACTACGCGGTCTCCATCTTTTATTTTACTGCCAAGTAAAATACCAGTATCACCATGATCTTTCACTTCCTTACGGTTTGAGCAGTAACGAATATCCTTACCATACAATTCCGAATAGGCAATTGTTGTAGCAACACTAAGCGGAATACCCTTATATGCAGGTCCAAACAGCACATCAAAATCCTCTCCAAAATGCTCATGAATAGCCTTGGCATAATACTGACCAAGCTTGCAAAGCTGTGTACCCGTTACATAAGCTCCTGCATTCATAAAAAAAGGAGATTTACGTCCACTTTTCAATGTGAACTCCCCAAATTTCAACACATCACTGTCTACCATAAATTCGATGAATTCCTGTTTGTACTGTTCCATTCGTTTTAATTCTCCTTTATTTTCAATTATTTCCTTTAAATTCTAAATTAGTTTATCATATTCGAAATTTTCTTTCAATCGTTCTGATATTCAACCAGAAAAATTCCTATGATATCACATGCCACCTCTGTAATGATCCTGTACGCTTTTCTTCATCTTTTTATTTCAGGATTTCCTCTACTTCACTCAATGACATTTTGCAGATCGCCGCAATTTCTGCGGCAGACTTTCCTTGCATGCTGAGTTTAAAGACTTTTTTGGTTAACTCAATTCCTTCGATTTTTCCTTCGATTTTTCCTTCAATTTTTTCTTTGATGATACCGCGTTCTTCTGCTGCATGTGTCTGGGTTTCCCAGTCACTGATTGCCATCATTCGATTATTGTAAGCTCTCTGTTCTTCCGGGCTGTTCTGGATATCCTGCAATTCCTGTACTGCTGCTTCCATACTTTCATCCCCCTTTGAGATTTCTTCATATTCTTCCCAGGTCTTCGCCGCGAACAGTCTGCTCCAGCGATAAAGGCTGGTTCGCTTCTCTTCCTCTGTCGCTGTAATGAGCTTTGGCAGTTCGATCATGTGAAATGCAACCCGGTCAGAATACAGGTGTCCTGTTTTCCTGTTTAATATTTCATAATAATTATAAAAATCCGGTTCTT
>JAQUUX010000136.1 GCA_028693705.1 Lachnospiraceae bacterium
CCGAGTTCCACAATTGCTTCGGGTGTACATGCTTTCTTTAGAAGCAGCATACTGCTTTGTGATTCATAATCCCCGAATACATCTTTATATTCAGGAAAGTATATGGCAAACCATCTGGCAAATCTGTAAAGTATACCACTTTGTTTTCACGACTGCCAACCACAGGTTAAACTGCAGTTTAACAACTTGCAAATAATAATTATAACGAGACGGCAATGGTGTGGGTGTGTATCCTTCCATTGCCGCTCACACGTATAAAAGCCACTAAATCATTCCATTTAGATTACAGCTAACTACGCTAACGGAACCAATCGCCATCCTGGCTCTGAGGTTCCTTTCAAGCCATTTATGGCTTTGGCATCCTTGCCCGGAATAGCTGTGGTAACAGCTGGAATGATTAAGTGGCTTTAATACATGTTCACAGGCAATAGAAGAATACACACCCGCACCTCTGCCTGTTCGTTACATTCGTTATTCATTTCAAGTTACCAATCTGCAGTTGGCCCGGTCTGAAGCCAAGGCTAAACTATTGCAACTATTCATTTGCCGTAACTGGGGTCTTTGCACCACCGGGCACCATAAACTGTAGCTTAAAGGAACTAAACATTGCCGTAAAACGAGGTTCAGCCGTGTATCGTATGCGAACAAGCACTGTAAACACGTCTGTACTTAGTTCGCGTCTTGTGCGAACTTATGTACAGCTACGTGTTTACCGTAGTGAAAACGGGCTTGTGAGCATATGATACACGGCTGAACCGTCCTTTACATCAATCTTTATTCCTTTAAACTACAGCTTATTTCATTTCTTTCATCCGCTGTTTCTTGATCCGCCTAAAATATGAGCTCATTTCATCAGCGGTTCCTGCCAGTCGGTTAAGCATCATGGAGAAGTCTGTCAGCATCTCATCATCCTGAAAATAAGGATACACAATATCGTGATCGATTTCACTCCATCCTTCTTCAAAAAGTGTCCTGCCCTGTACTTCCACATAATATCCCTTATATTTGATGATATAGTGAAGTGCCCGGTAAATACCATCAGACTTGATATCAATCAGCTGCTTATCATATATTCTGGTATCTCCCACCCGACGGTAAACCTTGGGGCGCTCTGCAATATAAGTATGACTCTTATCTTCATCAAAATCCTTGATCCGGTCCACAATATAATTTTCCGGTTTGTTTTCAAAAGTAGTGGTCATATAATTATGAAACTTAATCCAGTCCTCTCTGTATAAGAAAAGTACTCTGATACCGATGAGATCTGTCATATGCTTATAATAATTTTTCCTGTTGATATTCTTATATTGATCCGGCGATTCACTTTTCTTTCGAATGATCTTTTCCAGCAAATGCCCCGGTTTCTTCGTACGATATCTGTAGGAATGAATTCCTGCTTTTTCTATATCATAAAGATAATCATTTACAAATTTCTTGCCGATTTTCTTCAGTTGTGGCTCTAATTTGCAGTAATTATCATATATGGCATTCAGTTCTTCCCACTTCATCCCGCTTTGTTTCAAGGTTTCTTTTTCTATATTGTAATCCTGTAAAAACTGCGATTTCTTTATCAATTGTTATACTTCCCCGTCATTTCCTTCTCATTTAAACTTTTATCAGCAGGCATTCTTCTGCACGATAATAAAGTTTTTCTTATTATATAAAGATCAATGATCAGGATGCTATCATATCCGGGTAAAAGTTATGTAAAATATGTGTATAGTTTGCCCTCTCGCTTCGCGTGTGCAAGCAGTTCCTCATTTTTCCTGTTCATGGTTCCAAAATGTTTCACTGTACAGATAACTCTGTCACAGCTGTTCAGCAATCCCAGAGCCTTCTGAAAGTCAGCATCTGTAATCGGTTCAAAAGCATCTGTTGATACAACCTCTGTTGCAAGTGCTTTTGCTACCAGATATTCCTTGTCATTTTCATGAAGTACTCCGGCATAAAACGGGATTTCTTCCTTCTGCAATTTGCGATAAACTTTGACTCCGCTTCCGGCACCTCCGATTACAAATACCTTCGGAACACCTATGGGCTTTTCCAGTTCAACAAATCCCAGTTCTGCATTATAGCTTCCCTTTTCTATGCGAAAGAGCTGCTGTATGTATGCTGTAGAAAACACTTCCTCTACAGTTCCGTATCTGTCTATTCTGCCGTCCGTTACACACATGACCATATCCGATACCTTCTGTGCCAGATCCAATTCATGCAAAGACATCAGTACCGCCAGATTTTTCGTTTTCTGCATATTTTTCAAAATGTTCAAAAAATCCAGTTTATGCTGAATATCCAGGTACGACGTAGGTTCATCCAGTACCAATAGCTCCGGTTCCTGACAAATTGCTCTCGCCAGCATGATTCGCTGCCTTTGTCCGTCACTGATCCTGTTAAACAGTACATCACGAAGTTCTATAGCACGAACTACTTCAAGCGCCTCCCGAACCTTTTCATGATCTTCACCGGATAGGATTCCCAACGATCCGGTATATGGATAACGTCCGGTCTCTACCACGTCTTCGCAGGTCATTAATTCAGGACTGATGCGCTCTGTTGAAACCATGGACAATTTCTCTGCCAGCTTTTTGGTGTCCAGATTTTTCATGGGTTCATCTTCCAAAAAAACAACCCCATGCAGCAATTCCAATTGTCTGGTAATGCTTTTCAATATGGTGGATTTGCCGGAACCGTTTGGGCCTATAATTGTCAGGATTTCTCCCTTTTTTAGAGAAAGTTCTATTTTTTCAACAACAGGCTTTCCGTCATACCCTACCGTTAAATTCTCTGTATAAATCAATGCATTTTTCATAAGGCATTTCTCTTTCTCTGATGTATCATCATATAGATCACAATGGGTGCGCCAAATACCGCAGTTACAGAACCGATACTCAGTTCTGTTGGTGCAAACATAATTCTGGCTAATAGATCACTGAACAGACAAAATACTGCACCGCCTATAAAACATGCCGGTATCATAACCAGTGGCTTTGCTGTTTTAAATAAAAACTTTATCAGATGCGGAACTGCAATTCCCACAAAAGAAACCGGACCGGCAAACGCTGTAACGCATGCAGATAAAACACTGGAAAGCAAAATCAGCAGAACGCGGAACCATCTGATATTTACCCCCATGTTTCGGGCATAAGCTTCTCCCAATTGATATGCTCCTATTGGTTTGGAGATGAGAATGCAGGCTGCTATAGTCATAAATACTACAAGACTCATGGTTTCCACTTGATTCCAGCTGGTTCCGGAAAAGCTGCCCAAGGACCAGTTATGTAAGTTCACAATATTTGAATCCTCTGCAAAGGTAACAATGAAATCCGTGACGGCAGAACAGATATAACTAACCATCACCCCGCATACTACCAGCATGGACATATTTCCTACTCTTTTCGCTACTGCCAGCACAAATCCCATTGACAGCATGGAACCCGCAAAGGCTGCAACCATCATCCAGAAGGAACTGATTATTCTTCCTTGATTAAGGAAGAAAATCATCAAAATCGCCACTGTCAGCTTAGCACCGGAAGAAATCCCCAGCACAAACGGACCGGCTATGGGATTGTGAAAATAAGTCTGTAACAGAAAACCTGAAATTGCCAATGCACCTCCAAGAATTGTCACCGCAATAGTCCGGGGTAATCTGATTTCCCATATGATGCGAAAGAACATATCTTTAATATCAGATTGAAGCAATACACGGATAATATCATTTACAGATATTGATACACTGCCGATTCCTATATTAAAAAACAGCAAAAGGATTAATAACATGAAAAGTATCCCAAAGGATAATGCATAATGGTATTGCCTTGTTTTTCTCATCTTCTTAATCCTCGTATTATAAGTTTATAGACCTCAACCATAGAGGCTATAGACTTATTTTTATGATATAGGTATTCGATGAATTGTTGGTCATACCTACATAGTTAATAAGTTACTTTATAGTCATGGTCCC
>JAQUUX010000064.1 GCA_028693705.1 Lachnospiraceae bacterium
TAGGTAATCCATATCGCATTCCTAATCTACGTTTTTTGTTATGAAAGCCGTAGGTCTATTAAAGTTACCCTTCTGTATGAAAAATAAATCAAAATACTTCTTGACTATTTACCAAATTGCTTTCTGACTTCGTATAAATTTCGTATACAATATCGCAATTTTCGTATACTTTCCTTGGATATACGATGGAACAAAAAAAGGACCTTCCCTTAGATTTTTCTAAAGGAAAGTCCCTATTTTCGTTAATCTTTATCCTGTTTTATTCAAAGCTATCCGTCAGTTGAGCCCATAATTCTTCATCTCAAATTACGAATTTGTTGTAGTAAGCGTTGTAGTAAGCACTTACCATAACCTCTCAAACCATTGATTTTACTAGGTTTCTACTTATCCAAGCTCTTCATCGTCGGGAACAGCAATACATCCCTAATCGCCGGTGAATTAGTCATCATCATAACCATACGGTCAATACCGTAGCCAATACCGCCTGTAGGTGGCATACCGATGCTCAGTGCATTTAAGAAGTCCTCATCTGTGTGGTTAGCTTCTTCATCGCCTGCTGCGAATGCTTCTTCCTGGGCTGCAAAACGTTCTCTCTGATCGATAGGATCATTTAACTCGGAGTAAGCGTTAGCCATTTCCCAGCCATTCATGAAGAACTCAAAACGTTCTACATAGTTTGGATCTTCCAGTTTCTTCTTGGTAAGAGGAGAAATCTCAATCGGATGATCCATGACGAATGTAGGCTGAATCAAATGTTCTTCCACATATTCTTCGAAGAACAGATTCAGGATATCGCCCTTGGTATGTCTGTCTTCATATTCAATATGGCGCTCATCTGCCAGTTTCTTTGCTTCTTCTGTAGTTTTAATTTCATTGAAATCCACATCTGCATATTTCTTTACAGCGTCTACCATGGTAATTCTCTCAAAAGGCTTGGACAAATCCATGGTGTTCTCGCCATAGGTGATTACTTCCGAACCGGTTACTTCTTTTGCAATATAGCGGTATAAATTCTCAGTCAGATCCATCATGCCGTGATAATCAGTATATGCCTGATATAATTCCATTAATGTAAATTCCGGATTGTGTCTGGTATCCAGACCTTCATTACGGAATACTCGTCCGATCTCGTAAACACGTTCCATACCGCCGACAATCAGTCTCTTTAAGTATAATTCCAGAGAGATACGAAGCTTTAAGTCTTCATCCAATGCATTAAAGTGAGTCTCGAATGGTCTTGCTGCTGCACCACCTGCATTAGCAACCAACATTGGAGTTTCCACTTCCATAAAGCCCTGTCCATCCAGATAACGGCGGATACAGCTGATTACTTTTGATCGCTTGATAAAGGTATCCTTTACTTCTGCATTCATGATCAGATCCACATAACGCTGACGATATCTGGTATCTGTATCTGTTAAACCATGGAATTTCTCCGGTAAAATCTGCAAGCTCTTGGAAAGTAAGGTTACAGATTCTGCATGGATGGAGATTTCTCCGGTCTGGGTCTTGAATACTTTACCGGTAATTCCTAAAATATCACCCATGTCATATTTTTTGAAATCAGCATAGGACTCTTCTCCGATGGAGTCTCTTGCCACATATGCCTGAATATTTCCCTGTAAATCCTGTACATTGCAAAATGAAGCTTTACCCATAACACGTTTGAACATCATACGACCGGCAATAGAAACTTCTTTGTCCTCTAAGGTATCAAAGTTGTCCTTAATCTCCATGCTGTGATGTGTCACATCATATTTGGTAATCTGGAAAGGATCTTTTCCTGCTTCCTGTAATGCTGCTAATTTCTCACGGCGAACCTTTAACAGCTGGTTGATATCCTGCTGCTGTCCACCCTTCTGGTTCTGTTTGTTCTGATTCTGTGCCTGGTTTCCCTGGGCATTATTCTGTGTATCTGCCATTTTTTCCTCTATTCTCCCACTTAAACATCAAGGTTCAAAAGTACCCGGACTACTTATGCGTCCTTAGAACGATCAATGTCTAAAACTTTATACTTCAAAATACCAACCTGTGTTTCTACTTCTACAGTATCACCGACTTTCTTACCGATTAAAGCACGACCAACCGGTGATTCATTGGAAATCTTTCCCTTTAAGCTGTTAGCTTCTGTAGAACCAACAATTTTATAATCCAGTTCTTCTCCATCTTCCAGATCCATGATCTTGATCTTACAGCCTACACTGATCTTATCCAGATCAACTTCATCTTCTACGACAACTTCAACATTTTTCAGAATCTTTTCCAGCTCATCAATTCTTGCTTCGATATCACGCTGTTCATCTTTTGCTGCATCATATTCTGCATTCTCGGATAAATCGCCCTGTTCTCTAGCTTCTTTGATCTTCTGAGAAACTTCTTTTCTCTTTACAACCTTTAATTCTTCTAACTCTTCTTCATATCGTTTTAAGCCTTCATAGGTTAATACATTTTTCTTTGCTTCCATTGCCCGATCCTCTCTGTGCTAAAATTTTCCAAAGAACTTATTTCAAATACTATCCGAAAAAAGTCTATACTCCTAATTAACTAGCCTATTATACCTATCTTTTAGGACAGTGTCAAGGTGGAAAAGCCGCTCAAAACGGCGGAAATCCACGATATAATGCTGGTTTTCAGATGCTTCCACTATCTTTTCGGCCAGTAAGTGCGTTCTCTGTTCTACTAATATCCCGTATTCCTCATAAATATCGGCGATCCATTCCATCTCTTTCCATTTGGTTGACATAATATATATGTGTTTGCATTGTGGCGCCAGTTTTCGTGCTATCATTTCCAGATATTGCATCGCTTTTTCCTGCTCAATCATGCTCACCTCACTGTTCCTGCAGTCAATAAGCCACAGTTCTTCAATCCACTGTCTTTTGTCTATACTCATAAGCTCTAAAATCAACTCTATAGGAGGCAGTAACCATATATTTTCTTTTATATCCAATTTTTTAAGGCATTCTTTACTGCAAAAAAAGGAAGCTTCTTTTTGTCCCAGGTAATCCTGCAAAAGCTCCTTTCCCATTTCTGCCAACATAATTCTCTATTGCGTCTCCACAGTTTCAACCATTTCCATTTTTTAGTTTTATCATGTAAAAACCAAAAAATCGTCGGCTTCTCTGTCATACCCTTTAATCTCGGCAAATAGCATATGCTGAATGTTTCATTTCTTTTTACCTCGTACAAATCTGTCTGTACAGGTTTTCGAAATCCGATTTCCTTACTTCTTCCCTTTTTTATATCCACATAGATTATATTTCTGTTTTCTGCATCATTCATATTGCAGGATATGCAGGAAGCCGGGCTTATATGTCAGTGTACCTTTAGCTATTCCTCGCCAAACAACTGCGTCACATTTTCTTCCAGTTCCGAAAAGCTTTCCATGGAAGTAATCTTCCCTCGAAGTCTGGCTGAATTTGGATATCCTGCGGTATACCACGACACATGCTTACGCATTTCACGGATACCAATATAATCCCCCTTATATTTATGCTGCAACGCTGCATGCCTTAGAATCGTATCCCGTACCTCTGCTCCGGTCGGCCTCGGCATTGCCTCTCCTGTTTCCAGGAAATGATTGATTTCTTCAAAGATCCACGGATTTCCCCTGCATGCCCTGCCTATCATGATGCCATCACAACCGGTCTGTTCAATCAGCGCTTTGGCTGATGGTCCATCCACCACGTCTCCGTTTCCAATAACCGGGATCTTCACTGCCTGCTTTACCTGTGCAATAATATCCCAGTCTGCATTCCCGGAATAGAATTGTTCTCTGGTTCTGCCATGAACAGCAACGGCTGCCACGCCTGCACTTTCAGCGATCTTCGCAATTTCTACTGCATTGATATGTTCTTCGTCGAATCCTCTGCGGAATTTCACGGTGACCGGCTTGTTCACTGCTTTTACCAGCTTTGTAAGGATCTCCTCCACCAGCTTTGGATTTTTCATAAGCACTGAGCCTTCTCCGTTATTTACCACCTTAGGAACGGGACATCCCATATTAAAATCCAGAATTGCAAAAGGCCTCTCTTCAATTTCTGATGCAATTTCACTGATAATGTCCGGATCTGATCCAAACAACTGCAAGGATACCGGCATTTCCTCCGGGTGAATCTGCAGCAGTTCTTCTGTATTTTTATTATGATAATAAACTGCCTTGGCACTTACCATTTCCATGCACAAAAGACCTGCCCCATGTTCCTTACAGAGCAAACGAAATGGCAGGTCGGTTACCCCTGCCATTGGTGCCAGTATGAGATTATTCTCTAATTCCACATTTCCAATTCGTAATTTCTTCACATGTCACCTGTTCTTTTCTAAAATTATATCTATTCTTACAAATTCATTATCTATTCTTCTCATAGATCAGACGCAGTCCGTCCAGAGTCAGAGTACTGTCGTATACATCAATAGCATCTGTTTCATCTGCAATGATTCTGCCCAGACCACCGGTTGCCACAACTTTCAGCTCCGGCAGATTACTTTCTTTTTTTACCTGTTTGATAATATATTCCGTCTGGCCTATCTGCCCGTACACCAGTCCTGCCTGCATGCTGGAGATTGTCTCTCTTGCCAAAATAGACTTAGGTTTCTTGATCTCGATTTCAGGAAGCTTTGCCGCATCCTCCCAAAGTGCTTTTGCAGAAATACGGATACCGGGTGCTGTGATACCCACACTGAAAGTACCGTCAGCTTCTACCAGATCATAAGTTGTAGCTGTTCCAAAATCCATGACCAGAACCGGTCCGCCATACTTTTCATAAGCACCAACCACATCCACAATACGATCTGCACCGATTTCTCTCGGATTGTCAGAGCCGATCTTAATACCGGTCTTGATACCAGGTCCTACTACCAGCGGCTTGATACCCACATATCGCACAATTGCACCTGTCAGTGCATGCATTACATTAGGTACAACACTGGCCAGAATCGCACTGTCGATCTGTTCTAATTTTAATTTATTATTGATGAGTAAATCCGTGATCAGAACTCCATACTCGTCTGAAGTTCTGGCAGTTTTGCTCATCAGACGAAAAGTAGTTACCAGTTCTTCTTTGTCATATACACCAAAAGTTATATTTGTATTACCTACATCGATTACTAACAGCATATCATTCGTCCTCCTCAATCAGCTTGGAAATATCTTCTTTCAAAATAAAAACTCGATAATACAACGTCAGTGATTCCAGAAGCTCCTGTCTCTTTCTGCGGATTTCACTAACCAAAAGACCGCTGCTTACCTCATCATAAGTGATATCATCCTCTGCTGCTTCCGTTTCCAGTTCCAGAACTCCGTCCTCTCCAAATACGATCAGAAAGATACCTCCGACCTCCTGGGTAAACAAAACACAGATGATTCTCAGTTCCTCTTTGATGGAATCCGGCATTTTTGCAAACTGGTCATTAAAATAGTATTTCTGCTCATAGGCATTGGCACCACATAAAATGATTCTGCCATCCGCTGTTGTTCTCTGCATATCCGAGCTGCTTTTACGCTGGATACTGCCATTCTTTTTCCCTGCCATGTTCTACCTCTGATTTTATTTCTTTTCTAAATTTACAGCTCTAATATTTATAGTACGCATATCCTACACATAGGAATACAATCCCCTGACAGATACTTCTCCGGCAAATATTTTTTCTACTCCGCCATCCCGTTCCACCAGTAATTCTCCCTGGTCACTGATCCCTTTTGCCAAGCCTGTATACTCGCCTTTAGAATCTAAAATTCTCACCTGCTCACCTTTATTCAACAAATGCTTCTCATAATCTTCTTTTAATCCGGATAAATCCTCTGTTTCCAGAAAAATCGCATAATCCTTTTCAAATTCTTCCAAAATCATTGTCAGCAATTGTTCTCTGGAAAATTCCTTTCCATATAAGAGAGCAAGAGATGTGGCTTTGTCCGCAACCTCTTCCGGGAAGCTTTGATTGTTCACATTGACACCGGTTCCAATTACCACATAATCAATGCCTTCCATTGTGGCAGACATTTCCGTCAAAATACCGCAGAGTTTCTTCTGCTCCATTACAATATCATTGGGCCATTTGATGCCAATAGAATGTTTCTGTTCTTCATTCTTCAAAAACTTCTGCAAAGCTACAGCCAGACTATGTGCAATGACCAATGTTAACATGGAAGCTTTTTGCGGTGAAAATACAGGTCTTAATAGAAAAGAAAAATACAAGGCTTCTCCTGCCGGAGACTGCCAGTGTCTTCCTTTGCTGCCTTTTCCCGCACTTTGCATATTGGCTGTTACAAGAGTTCCCTCTGTAGCACCTTCTCTGGCAAGACGCTTCACATCTTCATTGGTAGATCCGGTCTCTTCCAAAACCACCAGATTCCTCCCAAGCCATTTTGTCTGCAATGAATCCCGAATACATTTCGGCTGTAGCGAAGTTCCTGACTTTTGTTCATTCGATTCGCTGCCCTTTTTCTCTATGCTCATGCGTGTATCTTATCTCCCAGTGTTGCTACCATAACAGCCTTGATGGTATGCATTCTGTTCTCAGCTTCTTCAAATACAATGGATTTCTTGGATTCAAATACTTCATCGGTAACTTCTAATTCTGTGAATCCAAACCGTTCTCCCATTTCCTTGCCAATTTTCGTCTTCAGATCATGGAACGCAGGCAGACAATGCATGAACACAGACTGCTCTCCTGCATTATCCATAATGGCTTTTGTTACCTTATATGGAGATAAATCTTTGATACGGCTTGTCCAGACTTCATCCGGCTCACCCATGGATACCCAGACATCCGTATAAACCACGTCTGCACCTTTGGTCCCAGCCATGGCATCTTCTGTCAGTGTAATGGATCCGCCATTTTCCGCCGCGATTGCCTTGCACTCTTTCACAAGCTCCTCATTCGGAAAACATGCCTTATTAGTACATGCTGTAAAATGCATTCCCATTTTCGCGCAAACTACCATAAGGGAATTTGCCATATTATAACGGGCATCTCCCATATAACTTAATTTAATGCCTTTTAAATACCCGAAACGCTCTCTGATCGTTAAAATATCAGCTAACATCTGTGTTGGATGAAATTCATTGGTCAGACCATTCCATACCGGAACGCCAGCATATTTTGCCAGTTCCTCTACGATATCCTGACCATAACCACGATACTCGATACCGTCGAACATGGAGCCTAATACTCTTGCTGTATCAGCAATGCTCTCTTTTTTACCAATCTGTGACCCTGATGGATCCAGATAAGTGGTTCCCATGCCCAAATCATGCGCTGCTACTTCAAAAGAACAGCGGGTTCTGGTGCTGGTCTTTTCAAATATCAATGCAATATTCTTACCTCGATAAGCATCCACCAAGATTCCTTTTTTCTTCTTATCCTTTAAATCAGCAGATAAATCCACCAGATAGTTAATCTCCTCCGGTGTGTAATCTAATAATTTTAAAAAATGACGTCCTGTTAAATCCATGACTTTACCTCCATCTATATGTACTGTTTTTATATGCGTTTGACATTATATTTCCGGGTAAAAGAAAACCCACACCTCATTATAAGGTGTGGGCATATGTCTTTTCAATCTTTATTTCTTTAAAATTTCTCCAACGCTTGCTGCCAGACCTGCAATTCCCTGAATCTCTGATGGGATGATGATCTTGGTCGCCTGACCGTCTGCTGCCTTGGCGAATGCTTCCATGCTCTTCAATTTCAGAACTGCTTCATCTACTCCGGCATCTTTGATCATACGAAGACCATCTGCTGTAGCCTGCTGAACTTTCAGAATTGCTTCTGCTTCACCTTCTGCCTCACGGATCATCTTTTCCTTTTCAGCTTCTGCACGTAAGATTGCGGACTGTTTCTCAGCTTCTGCTTCCAGAATGGCTGCTTCTTTCTTACCTTCTGCAACAGTGATATTGGCTTTCTTCTCACCTTCTGCACGGGTAACAGCTTCACGACGTTCACGTTCTGCCTTCATCTGTTTCTCCATGGCATTCTGAATCTCTGCCGGTGGAATAATATTCTTTAACTCAACACGATTAACCTTAATACCCCAAGGATCTGTTGCAACATCCAAAGATGCTCTCATCTTGGTATTGATGATTTCTCTGGAGGTCAGTGTCTGATCCAATTCCATATCACCAATGATGTTACGCAGCGTAGTTGCTGTCAGGTTTTCAATTGCCATGATCGGATTTTCCACACCGTAAGCAAACAGCTTAGGATCTGTAATCTGGAAAAATACGACTGTATCGATTCTCATTGTAACGTTATCCTTGGTAATAACCGGCTGTGGTGCGAAATCTACAACCTGCTCTTTTAAGATAACTTTCTTTGCAATCTTATCAATAAACGGAACCTTGATATGAAGTCCTACAGACCAGGTTCCCTGGAAAGCACCCAGACGCTCAACAACATATGCCTGTGCCTGTGGTACGATCTTGATACAGGAAATGATCAGCATAATAGCAATCAGTAATATAACAAATAAAGCGATTAATCCCATGTTAATTCTCCTCTTTTCTTTCTTCTACCATTAACTTAACACCTTGTACTTCCCGTACTACTACAACAGCGCCAATCGGTATTGTTACCTCAGGCTGTACGGATCTTGCAGACCATTCCTGTCCACCTACATTAACCTGCCCAATTCCCTGCAGATTATCAATCTCACTGATCACAATTGCCTGCTTGCCAATCATACCTTCCACATTGGTCTTTGCACGGTCTTTATTAAAATACTTCACAGCAATTGGTCTTGTAAAAAACAGTAGAATCACCGTTACCACAACAAATAGAACGATCTGGCTCCACAAAGGTGCTCCCGCAACTGCTAAAATCGTTGCTACTAATGCGCCACCGGCAAACCAGATTGTCGTCAGACCCATAGTTACCAGTTCGATGACTACGAATACCACCAGCAGTGCCAGCCAAAGCATAGTATAATTCATGCCAAAATTCATGCTACGGTTTTCCTCCCTTCCCGTTGATAATCTTATTATAACAGAAAAAGAAAGCTTATGAAATGTATCTATATAACTATTTTAAACAGCAATTTTTACCATTCGTTTTACCAGAATACATGGTTGCCGATTACGATACCTTCTCTGGAGCCTGCGCGTCTGAAATGTGTTGCTGTTCCTACGTTAGTTGCTCCGGCAAGTGCTTCTGTTGCAGCCTGTAAACAGCTGTCCTTTACATTACCCTGGTATACTCTGGCCACCTTACCATTCAGTGCCGGCGGGAACTGACCCGACGCATAAATAACACCGGAAATCGTATTCGGATAACCGCCGCTTCTCACGCGGTTCATAACAACAGCTCCAACTGCCAGCTGTCCTTCATATGGCTGATTGCCTGATTCACACTGAATCAAAGCTGCCAAAAGTCTGGTATCGTCCGCATCAGCCACGACAGCTCCCTGCTGTACCGTCAATGCCGCCTTTGCCTTGGCTTCTGCCTTGGCCTTCTCTCTTGCCTTTACTGCTTCCACTGTTTCTCCGGTATCAATATGGAAATCCGTAGATACATACTCTGTGGACACATATCCCGTCTCTCCGTCATAATCCACGCTGATCCAGTCATCATCGATCTGTTCAATAACTTCTAATTCATCATCGATTGCTACCAGGCCATAAACACCTGCATCCTTACTCGGCTCCTTACGAACGCGCAAAGCATCTGTATTAATGGTAACGATTAAATTTCCCACATCATTTGCCAACGCTTCTGCCGCATCATCGAATAATAAATATTCATCTTTTGCCCAGCCGATTACATCTCCGGATTGCAATTTGGTCCAGCCATCATGCTGTTCCAAGATCTTTCCACCGCAATCCTTATATAAATAACCTATTTTTTCTGATTCTTCACTTGCTTCTGCCCTGACATTCAGGGTATTTTTCACATTTGCCATAACCAGATCTGAAACCTTCTTCGGTTCCGGCACGGTAATGTCTGCTGCCTGCAGATAAGAAGAATAGGCTTCTGAATCTGCACTTGGATCCAAAATAATGGATACCCCAACATTCATGGTATCCAGATAGTTTTTATTTGCTTCGGCTTTGGCAGTGACACCGGTCATCATCACTACTGCCCACAATAACATGGCAGTGATCAGACAAACTGGCAGTTTTCTGCTACTTGTCATTTCGTTTCCTCCAATTTTGTTTTCTTACAGTGTTACAATTCTTAATAGTATACGCTGTTTTTCCACAAATATTACAGAATTGTTAAATATATTACGAATGACATCATAACAAAGCCCCGCGTTTTTGTCAAATTTTACCAATTTTTATGACGTTTTACAGACTTCTGGACTTCTCAATACAAGCTTCCATTGCGTCCATAACTGCCGCACGCATGCCCATCTCTTCCAATACTTTTACTGCCTGAATGGTAGTTCCTCCCGGTGAACATACCATGTCCTTTAATTCTCCCGGATGTTTGCCTGTTTCCAACATTAATTTTGCGCTTCCAAGCACTGACTGGGCAGCAAATTCATAAGCCTGTTTTCTGGGCATGCCCTCTGCTACTGCTTCATCTGCCATAGCTTCTATAAACATGAAAACATAAGCCGGTGAGCTGCCGCTGACACCTACCACTACATCCATTAGTCTTTCCGGTACTTCGCTTGCTATACCAAAACTGTTTAATAATCCCATAACCGTATGCATTTCCTCTGCGGTTACTCTGCTGTTTCTGCACACACCGGTACAGCCTTCGCCAACAAGTGCCGGAGTATTTGGCATACAGCGTACCAGCTTGATTTCTTTTTCAAAAGCTTTCTCGATCCAGTCTATAGTCTTACCGGCTGCGATGCTGACGATCACAGTCTCCTGGCGTATATTCTCTGCAATCTCTGCGATCACCCCCGAAAGATAAACCGGCTTTACCGCCAGGAATAAAATATCTGCTTTGGATGCTACCTCTGCATTAGAAGCAGTTGTTACAATACCAAATTCTGCTGCCATATTGGCTTCTGTTTCACGGCTTGCTGCTGATCCGATGATATCTAACGGAGACGCCATATTCTTTTTTTCCATTCCGCCTATCATGGCCTTTGCCATATTTCCCAGTCCTATAAATCCTAATTTCATAATCTTCCTCTCTTTCTGCACTTTTGGTGCCATTACTTTCTGCGCTGCCTGTCTGCCTCATACATCAATAATGCCGTTGCCACTGCTGCATTTAAGGATTCCACTTTGCCCTTCATGGGAATCTTGATGTAGGTATCTGCCAATGCTGCTGTCTGTTCCTGCAATCCGTTTCCTTCATTTCCGATCAAGAATGCTGTACCCTTTGTATAATCTTCCTGTTCGTAATTATTTCTTCCATGCAAATGAGCTGCATAAACTGACACGCCCATTTTTTGAAGTCCCTTTATGTTATCTGCCAGAGACTCAGCATAAAAAAAAGGCATCCTGTAGATAGAGCCCATGGTAGATCTGATGGTTTTGGGATTGTATAAATCCACAGTTCCCTTGCTCATGATAATCCCATCAATACCAGCACCCTCTCCCGTACGGAAAATAGTACCCAGATTACCGGGATCCTGTATATCTTCCAGTAAAACCAGGCAGGGATTTTTCTTTTTTATCAGATCCTTTATCTCATAATGGAACTGTTTCACCACACACAAAACGCCTTGGGGTGTCTGGGTATCTGAAATTTTTCGAAACACTTCATCACTTACCGCCTCAAAGGAAATCTGTTCCAGTTTGCCCAAAGTCCCCCGTTTTTCCAGATAGCCTTCGGAAACGTAGACTTCCTGTATCCGCTCTGACGGAGCTTCCTCCAGCATTTTACGACCCTCTACCAGAAAAACATCCTGTTTTTTCCGCTCTTTTGCCTTATCTCTAAGCTGTACCAGTTCTTTTACTTTGCCGTTTGTCAAGCTTGTTATCATATATCGTCCTCATATCCTGTTTTATAACAATCTGCTTTTATAAAGAAAGGCGTTATATGCTTCCACATAAAACGCCCTTTTTGGTGTACCTATTTTTATTATACTTAAATAGAAAGTGCTTTTGCAACCTGATAAGTGTAATCCGGGATACCTTTTTCCATTGCCAGTGCTTCTTCAATATCAAAATCCACAAATTTTCCGTCTCTGTATGCTACAACACGATTGGATTTGCCTTCGCACAGAATATCTGCCGCATAGGAACCCATAATGGAGGCATATACCCTATCTTTACAGGTTGGGCTGCCACCACGCTGCATATAACCTAAGATAGTAGCTCTGGTCTCAATACCGGTTGCTGCCTCAATACGTCTTGCCATAGAGGTTGAATGTCCGATACCTTCTGCATTGATGATGATATGGTGTTTCTTACCGGTTTTACGGTTTCTGATAATGTTATTAATAATCACCTGCTCATTGTAATCATATTTTTCAGGCAATAAAATATCTTCTGCACCATTGGCAATACCACACCAAAGTGCGATAAATCCGGCATTTCTACCCATAACCTCAATAATACTGCATCTTTCATGGGATGAAGAAGTATCTCTTACTTTATCAATAGCCTGCATGGCTGTATTGACTGCTGTATCAAAACCAATTGTATATTCCGTACAGGCAATATCCAAATCAATTGTACCCGGTAAGCCAATGGTGTTAATACCCTGTCTGGAAAGAGCCTGGGCTCCTCTGTAAGAACCATCACCACCGATTACGATAATGCCATCGATACCATGCTTTTTACAAATCTCGGCACCTTTTTTCTGACCCTCTACTGTTCTGAACTCTGAACAACGTGCTGTACCTAAAATAGTACCGCCTCGCTGAATTGTATCGGAAACATCATGTGCCCCCATATCCACGATCTCTTCATTCAGGAGACCCTGGTAACCTTTTTTGATTCCCTTTACCTTTACACCGTTAGAAATAGCTTTTCTGGTCACAGCACGGATCGCTGCATTCATTCCCGGTGCATCACCGCCACTTGTTAACACGCCAATTGTTTTAATCTGCTTTGCCATAATAGCCTCCATAATTGTTAACTCCTGTAATTAAGCACCATTCTAAACTTTTTGTAAGTGTTTTTCAATTGTTTTGTTAAAAAAAAGTCAAACTACCTTCACATTTTCTTCGCCCAGGATTTTTTCCAGTTCCGTTAGCATGCCTTCTTCACATCCCACATTCCGGTTTGGAGGCAATGGTTTCATGGATTTTGGATTTTCTATATAGATCATTACCTGATCTCGGCCATCCGATGCACGTAAAAGTGCATCGCACTGTGCCCAGGTTTTATTATAGTCTTCCATGGTTGGAAACTTCAGCCAAAGTTTCTTGGGAATTTCTTCAAAGGTAAATATCTTTTCACAGATCAGCTTACTCTCTTTTTCTTCCTCTACAGATACCCGCCCGGTAATAAATACTTTGGCATCATCCACTAATTTTGCGGAATTTCTCTCGTAATCCCTTGGGAAAACAATGACTTCCACAGTTCCTACCAGGTCCTCTATGGTTAGGAAGGCCATGATTTTGTTGGTTTTGGTATATTTAATCTTCTTTTCAGAGATCATGCCACCAATGGTAACTGATTCTCCATCCTGTACATGGGGTACTCCGATTTCATCATCTATCTGAAAATCTGCCGTAGTCTTGGAGATATGTTTTCTCCAAAGTTCCTCGTATTCTTCCAGTGGGTGTCCACTGACATAGATACCTAACACTTCTTTCTCAAACACAAGAAGCATTTCTTTATCATATTCTCCCACATCCGGCAATTTAAATTCAAAATCCTGTTTTGCCTCTTCTCCTGCAAAATCAAATAAGGAAAGCTGCCCTGCCAGGCTGTTCTTCTTATCCTGATGAACATAATCCATGATCTGGGCATAGACGCACATAAACTGTCTGCGGGTTCCGTTCAGGCTGTCAAAAGCTCCTGCTTTGATAAAATTCTCAATAGCACGCTTGTTCACATCCCGGTCATTTGCTGACATTCGTTCCACAAAATCTTTCAAGTCCTTAAAGATTCCACGAAGTTCTCGTTCCTCCACAACTGCATCGATCACAGGACGACCTATACTTTTAATTGCATTCAAAGAATAGCGAATACAGCCATCCGATACGGAAAATCCTGCTTCTCCCTTGTTAATATCCGGAGGCAGAATGGAGATGCCCATACTGCGGCACACCAGAATATACTGTGACACCTTGGTAGGGTTATCAATGCAGGAGGTCATCAATGCTGCCATGAATTCTACCGGATAGTAATATTTCAGCCAGGCTGTCTGATAGGAAACAACTGCATAACAGGCTGCATGGGATTTGTTAAAGGCATACTTTGCAAAATCCAGCATGGAATCGTATATTTTGTTGGCTGCGGCTTCAGAGATTCCGTTTCCAACACAACCCTTAATCCCCTGTTCTTCATTTCCGTAAACAAAATTTTTACGCTCGGCATCAATGACATACTGCTTTTTCTTACTCATGGCACGGCGGATATTATCAGCCTGTCCCATGGAATAGCCTGCCAGTTCCCGCACGATCTGCATAACCTGTTCCTGATATACAATACAGCCGTAGGTCGGTGCCAGAATCGGCTCCAGCTGTGGACAGTCATACTGAATAGAAGATACGTCATTTTTACCTGCAATATATTTTGGAATAAAATCCATAGGACCCGGACGATATAAGGAAATACCGGCGATGACATCCTCCAGATTCTGCGGTTTCAGCTCCTTCATGAAGCTCTTCATCCCGCCGCTTTCCAGCTGGAAAATACCTTCCGTCCGACCTGTGCCAATGGCATCCAATACTTTTTTATCTTCAAAATCTATTTTATCAATATCAATGGTAGTCCCGGAGCTTTTCTCAGCCAGTCTCACAGCATTCTGGATAACGGTCAGTGTTCGAAGTCCCAAAAAGTCCATCTTCAACAGACCCAGTTCTTCGATGGTGGTCATGGTAAACTGCGTGGTAATGGCACCGTCAGATCCTCTGGAAAGAGGAACAAAATCATCAGCCAGTCTCTGGCAGATAACAACACCGGCTGCGTGCATGGAAGTATTCCTTGGCAGACCTTCCAGCCGTTTACACATGGTCAGAAGATAATGTACCTGCTCATCTTCTTCATACAGCTTGCGCATCTCCGGATTCATCTCAAGCGCTTTTTCCAGAGTAATATTCAGCTCATTCGGCACCATCTTCGCCAGGGAATCAGCAAAGCTGTAGGGTAAATCCATAACCCTCGCCACATCCCTGATGACACCTTTGGCCGCCATGGTACCAAAAGTGATGATCTGCACCACTTTATCAGAACCGTATTTCCTGCCTACATAGTCAATGACTTCCTGTCTTCTTTCAAAGCAGAAGTCCACGTCGATATCGGGCATGGATACACGTTCCGGGTTCAGGAATCGCTCAAACAGTAAATTGTAGCGAATCGGATCAATATTCGTGATTTTCAGACAAAAAGAAACAATACTGCCCGCAGCCGAGCCTCTGCCCGGTCCTACTGCAATATCATTTTGTCTGCAATAATTGATATAATCCCAAACGATCAGGAAATAATCCACATAGCCCATCTTCTCAATGACAGCCAGCTCATATTCCATTCGTTTTCTTAATGTACCGTCATCATCCGGATAGCGTTCTGTCAGCCCATCTTCACATAATTTATTCAGATAGCTGAGAGAATCATAGCCTTCCGGGCACTGGAAATGCGGCACCTTGGTCACGCCAAATTCAATCTCCACATGGCATCTGTCCGCAATTCTCTGAGTATTCTCCACAGCCTCCCAGGCATATGGGAACAAGCCTTTCATTTCCTCTTCGCTTTTAACAAAATATTGACCGCCCTCATAACGCATACGGTCCTCATCTGCTACCTTTTTACCGGTCTGGATACATAACAGCAGATCATGTGCCTCTGCATCCTCCGCTCTGGTATAATGCACGTCATTGGTGCAGACCAGCGGAATATCCAGTTCTTTGCTCATTTTCAAAAGAGCTGCATTTACAGTTTTCTGATCCGGGATTCCATGATCCTGCAATTCCAGAAAATAGTTTTCTTTTCCAAAGCAAGCCTGATATTTTAAAGCAGATTTCCTGGCTTCATCATATAAGCCTCTGGTTATATATCTTGGCACCTCGCCTGCAAGGCAGGCAGACAGTGCAATAATCCCCTCGTGAAACTCTTCCAGAATCTCCATATCCACACGGGGTCTGTAATAATAGCCCTCTGTAAAACCGCGGCTTACAATCTTCATCAGGTTGGAATACCCCTGATTATTCTCCGCTAACAGCACCAAATGGTGGTATCTGTCCTCGCCACCCGTCGCTTCCTTATCAAATCTGGAATTCGGTGCCACATACACCTCGCACCCCAGAATCGGATTGATCCCTGCCTCTTTTGCCGCCTTATAAAAGTCGATTACCCCATACATAACACCATGGTCCGTAATCGCAGCCGCAGTCATCCCCAGCTCCTTCACACGTTTCACATATTCTTTTATCTTGTTGGAACCATCCAGCAGACTGTACTCTGTATGGACATGAAGGTGGGCATATGCCATGAGGAATCTCCTTTTATCTTGTAGGTTATGTTTATGCTTTGCTTCAAATTATAAAGCATTTATTGGGCAAGCGGAAGAAGAAATTCAATTTAATTAGGAAACAGTAAAAGGGACGGTTAGGAGGCCGAGGTATCACTCTCAAGCTCGCTTTCGCTGCATTGGAAATCGTAACGGTACATAGGTTTTCTTAAACTACACAAACCAAGTACCGACGTTTCCAAAGCACTTGCTCGTGATACCCCGGCCCCCTAACCTGCCTAATAACATATTGCTATTTAACACATTTTTCAAACTTCCACATTTAATATACTCAGTTTCTCGCTGCACTTCCATCATTTTTTACAAGATAAAATATGACTTATTCAGAACTGCGGGGTAACTTGTTGCTGTTTGCTTTTGAGACTTTGGAAGGGAATTAGATATTCCCGGTATTCCCTCTAAAAACAGCAATCCCCGGACTGGATGCCCGGGGAAAATGCAATTGAGCCATGGATGGCGAATTTGCATTGCTTGCGTCACTCGCTCCTGCTTTCAAGGAATACCGTAGAATATCTTATTCCTTTCCACAGGAGCAAAAGTAAACAGCAGCAAGCACAATCCGCCCCTTTGCCTCAAATTATATTTTATCTTACAGATACTTCTTTAAGGACTCAGCCTTATCAGTCTTCTCCCAAGGCAGATTCAGATCATTTCTTCCGAAATGTCCATAAGCTGCAGTCGGTGCATAAATCGGACGACGTAAATCCAGCATTTTAATAATTCCAGCCGGACGAAGGTCAAAGTTCTCACGAATCATCTCAACTAATTTTTCATCAGAGAGTTTACCGGTACCAAAGGTATCGATCATGATAGAAGTAGGCTTTGCAACACCGATAGCATAAGATAACTGGATCTCACACTTCTCAGCCAGACCTGCTGCTACGATATTCTTAGCAACATATCTTGCAGCATAAGCCGCGGAGCGATCAACCTTGGTGCAGTCTTTTCCGGAGAAAGCTCCGCCGCCGTGACGAGCATATCCGCCGTAAGTATCTACGATAATCTTACGACCTGTTAAACCTGCATCACCGTGAGGTCCACCGATTACGAAACGACCTGTAGGATTGATGAAGTATTTGGTATTCTCATCCAATAATTCTGCAGGCAGAATTGGATCAAATACATATTTCTTAATATCTTTATGAATCTGTTCCTGTGTAACATCCTCATCATGCTGAGTGGATAAAACAACTGCCTCTAATCTAACCGGCTTGTCATTTTCATCATATTCTACAGAAACCTGAGTTTTTCCGTCTGGTCTTAAGTAGCTTAAAGTACCGTCCTTACGAACCTTGGTCAGCTGTAATGCCAGCTTATGAGCCAGGGAAATAGGATAAGGCATTAATTCAGGTGTTTCATTGGTTGCATAACCAAACATCATACCCTGATCACCTGCACCGATTGCTTCGATTTCTTCATCGGACATGGTCTTTTCACGAGCCTCTAAAGCCTTGTCAACGCCCATTGCAATATCAGGTGACTGCTTGTCCAGTGCTACCATAACAGCACATGTGTTGCCGTCAAATCCTGTTTTTGCATCATTATAGCCGATTTCATTTACAGTTTTACGCACGATAGTTGGGATATCCAGCTGTGCTTTAGTAGTGATCTCGCCAGTTACCAGAATAAACCCTGTACAGCTTGCAGTTTCGCAGGCAACACGGCTCATAGGATCCTGTTCCATACAGGCATCCAGGATTGCATCTGAAACCGCATCACAAACCTTGTCTGGATGTCCTTCGGTAACAGATTCGGAAGTAAATAATCTTTTTTCCATTCTTTTTCTCCTTCTGTGGTTGTTGTTAAAAATGTGCAATAAAAAATCCGCTTACCAATACACAAGCGGACCCGATCCTTACGATAATCAAATCCTCTTATTGTTCGATCTGCCATTATTCTGACAGGATAAAATAATAGTCGCTCAGGTTGGCACCTTCCGAAAACGTGGGTTGCCGTGGCTTCATAGGTCCTATGTACCTCCACCACTCTGAATAAGAGAAACTTCACAATATTGAATTTTTCATATCTGTAGATACAATACATCATCTATAGTACATTGTCAATGGATAACATCCTTGCTTGAGTTTCCGCAGATTTATCCACAAGCTCCTGATTTTATCAGCATTGTAATGAACAACTTTAAAAAAATGCCCAAAATATAAGGAATCTCATTCCTTTTTGATGTAAAATTAAGCTACCAAA
>JAQUUX010000137.1 GCA_028693705.1 Lachnospiraceae bacterium
AAGACTACGAGAGTGTGCGGTCAGGCTGATAAGAATGTGCAGTTACAGGCAAGACCGCGCGGTCTGATAGGTGTCAGACGGGATTTTAATTTGCTGTTGCACCCGATTGTAATTCGCCGTCTGACAGCCACGACCCCCAGATAAACTTACACCGCCAATTACAGCTGCGGCAATACTTTGCATTTCATATGCGTCTCCAAAAGAAGTGGTAACCGCTCCCATGTAACTGGAAAGTAAGTATCCTGCTAATCCACTTAGCAATCCGCCAACTGCAAAAGAAGTCATTTTTATCCGGTCTACATTTATTCCTGCTGCATAAGCACTGTTAGGATTTCCTCCTACTGCAAATAAGCTTCGACCATATACTGTCTTTTTCCAAACAATATAAAATAAGATATAAACAATAAATAAAACTATAGGTAATACAGGCAGCCCTGCTACACTTCCCTGCCCAATAAATTTATAGGCATCTGGATAATTGCTTGTTGTTTTTCCCTGCGTAATCGCTAATACAGCCCCACTTAACACCATATTCATCGCTAATGTTTCAATAAGGGCTACCGCTTTTATTTTAGCAATTATAAATCCATTGAGTAATCCCACCAAAAATCCGATTACCATGCATAATATTGCTGCCAAAATCCAGTGTAAACCCTGGTAGCACATAAGGCTGGTTGCAATCGCAGCAGAAAATGCCGCTGTTCCAATTATAGAAAGGTTAATGTCTCCCAATAATATGGCCATGGCCATGGCTACTGTAAATATTCCCAATACAGTAGTCTGTGTAAAAATATTTGCCAGAATTTTAGGTGTAAAAAATACCGGCTTTATGATTCCCATGGCAATAATAGAGACTACTAATAGAACCCATACAATATTATCAATGCAAAAACTGCCTAACTTCTTTCTATTCATTTTGCCCCTCCTTAATCTACGTTATCACGTAATGCTGTAATGTCCTCAATTTTCAGATCTTTATTTATAATCTCCTCAACAATCTGCGAATCTCTAAAAAAGATAAGTCTGTCTGCAACACGTAACAGTTCTTCAAAATCATTGGTAAGATATAATACGCTTACATTTTTCTCTGTCATATCATTTACAGTACTGATTATTTCTTCCCTGCTTTTGATATCTATTCCGATTGTAGGTTCATCCAGTATCAATACCTGCGGACTATTACTTAAGAATTTTCCAACTACAACCTTCTGTTGATTTCCTCCAGACAGGGAACCGATACAATCATCAATCGTATTACATTTAATGTTTAATATCTCCTTGTACTGCTGAGAAATCAAACGCTCTTTTTTCATATCTATAAACCCAAATTTCTTTTTGAGCTTTGTTTTCATAATTGGTATGCCTATATTTTCATTAATGGTAAACTGTGGAGTCAGCCCCTCCCTATGGCGATCATGAGATATGTATGATATGAAATTATCCATGGCATCTTTCGGACTTCGAATTCTTAACTTTTTCCCCAGATAATGAATCTCTCCACTTTCCAATTTGTTTAAGCCTGCCAACGCACGGCAAATTTCTCGTGCTCCAGACCCTGGAAATCCCACAAGGCCAAGAATTTCCCCCTCGTAAATATCCAATGAAACTTGATCCAGTCCCTGCCCTACAAGATTTTTACACTCTATCACTTTTTTACTTTTGCAAGGATCCTTCTTGAGCTTTCTTCTTGTTAATTCTACCTCCTCACCTGCTACAAGATGTGCTAAATATTTTTCTGTGATTTCCACGCCTTCCGGCATGCCCTGATATCCTTTTCCATCACGTACAACTGTAATATCATCTGATAATTCCATTACTTCATTTAAATAATGAGATATAAAAATAAAAGCCGTTCCTTTTTCTTTTAAATTGTTGACAAATCCAAATAATTCCTGTCTTTCCTTATCTGTAAGCGCTGTTGTGGGTTCGTCTAATATGATCAATTTAGCCCCTCCATGCATAGCGCGAATGATGTTTACCTTTCTGGTATCAACAGAACTAAGATGTCTGACTTCTTCTCTTGGATCTACAAATAATCCATAGTTTTCCAGTTCTACCTGCGCTTCTTGAAAGATTCTTTCCCAATCTATCATACCATTTGTTTTCTTTGGCCAAAGTCCCAAAAATATATTTTCAGCAACACTCATATGTGATATAACACTTTCATGTTGGGGAACAAGTCGAATTCCCATACGCTGTCTGTCAAAAACATTAAATTCTTTAATGTCTTTGCCTTCAAACAGTACAGTACCTTCCGATTGAGGATAAAGTCCAGCTATAATATTTACAAGAGTGGATTTTCCTGCACCATTGCGTCCCAATAATGAATGTATACTGCCAGCTTCTATGTTAAGGGATACATCAGATAACGCTTGCGTAACTCCAAAATTCTTTGAAATATTCTTTACTTCTAATAACACTGTGCCTTCCTCCCTTTTCCAACTTCTATGTTAAGAAAATTTTGTTGCCCTTGTATCACCTACAAGGGCAACAAGTATTGTGCATGATTATTTAGAAACAACATTTCCCCAATTTGCAGGATCATCCACATTTTCTGTTGTTACATAATATGGAGGAATATTTAAGACAGGACCATATTCACTTTCTGAAAACTCTGCTGATTTCCAAGCGAAATCAGGTGCATCATATGTACCACTTGTTGGGACTTCTTTTCCCTCAAAAGAATAGGTTTCCAGAAGATCAACTGTAACTTGTCCAATTCCATAACAGTCAAGAACAACTGTTGCATCATAATACCCATCTTTTACATTTTTAAGACCACCTGGCTCACCATCAACAGAAACAAATATTATATGTCCATCTTCCCCAACTTTTTTCCACATATTTGCTGTCTTCAATGCCTCTGCCAACCCTAAACAAGGAGCATCTGATGGTGCATGAACTGCATCAACTTCATAGTTAAGTTCCGCAAGTGTATTTGTTAATGCATCCTGGCTGGCTGCCATTTCGCCTTCTCCAGGTGTCTCCACATATTTGATATTTGGATATTTTTTAATGATTGATTCAAACCCTTCTTTTCGTTCTCTCCATGCCTGGCTTTTCAAAGATCCATATACATTTACAACGGTTCCTTTTTCTTCACCATACTTCTCTTTTAAAAGTTCCACAACGCGTTCTCCCGCCATTTCTCCGCATTTCGTATTATTAAATACTACGGAAACCGCTAATCCCGAACAGTTCAAAGGAGTATCTACACAAGCTACCGGGATTCCTGCATCCATAACTGCCTTTGCCGCATCTACAACTCCATCACTATCCACTGGATTTACCAGCAATGCTTTGGCACCTGTAAGTGCCACCGTCTTTAATTGGTCGTTTTGTGTTGCCAAATCAACATTACATACCAGGCCTTCAAATTTATATCCATCTTTTACAGATCTGTCATCAACACCTTGTTGCATGGCAACATGGGCTTCCTGATCCAGCGTCCTATGTGCATATACAATCTTGTCACTTCCACCAGCAGAGTCCTGTTTTGTATCTTCAGAAGCTTCTGTTTTTTCTTCCCCTACCGTAGCTGTATCCGTAGAATCCTTTGTAGTTCCTTGCTGTCCACATCCTACCACCATTGTCGTAATCATTGCTGCTGCCAATAAAATACTTACCACTTTTTTCTTCATACGCTTTCCTCCGTTTTCCTTTTTGTTATTTGAATCCGTTTTATAAAGCACTTTTATATTACCTCTTTGTCTATTATATGTCAAGATTTTTAAAGAAAAAAAATATCTCTTGTGACTTATGTACAGATTCATATTAAATTTATGTTGTATATTCACAACGCTTCTCTCTATACTTTCTTATTTATTTTGCACAAAAATGTCTCTATTTTAGCCACTTCATGCAATTAGTTTAAAAGTTTCATTTCTACAAGCAAGCAGTTTTATGAGCGAAAACCACATCTTTTCTGTTA
>JAQUUX010000065.1 GCA_028693705.1 Lachnospiraceae bacterium
AGCAAATACATGTGCTCATTTTCAGGTGTATTCATGTTCAAATTGATCTCCGGCTTACCGGTATCCGGATTTTCAATTCCAACATATATCTTTATATGTTCATCACGCTTATAATTACCCTGAAAAGTAACCTTTTCTGTAAAAGAACTGTCTCCGGTAATCTGACTTAATTTCTGTGTACTTTCCATTCGTTCCAGCACATTATCATTCTCATCAGTCAGATACTGGCAAATTGGCCAGTCCCAGTACATGGGAGCCACACCTTTATTAACTAATGTGTATTTTACGCTGTAGTTCTTTGAAATACCTTGGTACGTCACCCTGCTATTTTGCACGCCATAACGATACCCGATCTTCTGCAGTACGCTTTTTGTCCCCACTTCAAATTGTTCTGTTTCTTCCAGCACCGGACACTTAGGCCCAATAAAAGTCATATGAGAATCTTCCAAAAGAGAAATCGTCCTGATCAGATTGGTACACAGCATTTCCTCCATGGTAAGTGAACTAGTGAATTCTCCTCCAATGGGATTTTCTTTCCACGGTTCCTTTACCGCTTGGTAGGCAAGTGGTGTGATCGAATCTGTGTCGGAACCTCCGTTCTCTATCCACGACAACCATTCCTGTGTACTATCCGGTTCTCCGGTCATATCATTATAGATCCCTGTCTGATACTCCTGTGCCAGTGCATAAGGTCTGCGCATTAAAAGTCTGGCATTGGGAAAAGCATCCACATATGGTGTGATATATTGTCTGCATACAGCTTCTCCCGGTATTTTAGGAATGGAAGCTTCTTCACTACTCGCATTATCCATATGGGTGTGCCATTCCCCCCAGTGTCCCAGACTGCCAAGTTCCACATAAGCCAAAAACTGATCCTGTCCAAAATAGTCACCCAGTGCTTTTATTGCAGCTTCATGTTTCTCAATAAAAAACAAATTTTCATAATTAGGCGCATATCCCTTTCCATAAGATATATCATAAAAGCTGCCATCATCTGTCTTCTCATACAGCCAATCCGGAATATCCATATGCTGCTCATTACCGGGCACATCGCACAAAAATCTAAGTACCACCTTTTTTCCACTTGCTTTCCAAAGAGCCAGATAATTTCTTTTTTCTATGGATGCAAAGTCATATATTCCCTCTTCAGGCTCTAATTCTCTCCATGTTATATCCAGATATACAAGCGTATTTTTTCCTACTGCATTGGGATGATCAGCTGCTACGGCAAATCCCATATAGGGATTATAAAGTACCTCATCCGTTGTATTATACTGATTGGTAACTGTTAGATTCTGTTTCTTAACTATCCAAACAGACAAAATAGCCAATAAGACTACTGACAGTACTATCAAAGTAATACTTTTCATTCTTTTTCGCTCCGTCATATGATTCCTCATTTTTTACGATACTGCATTTCGAACCATTTACTTAATCTGCTAAATCTGCCATGGTACTTTCTTTCTACGATTGGCTGATTGCATAATACATGGTACATGACTTTTCTTACATACAAATATAATAATAACAAAGATACAATCGCAAATACTACGCTTCCTGCTAAAAATCCAATTCCATAATATATGATATTCCCGGTTCTCAAGACCCAGGTACCCGCACAGCTAATGATACAAAACAGAGCCGCTCCCAGCAAAGCGCCATTATTATCTGCAAAATACAGTTGCAGAAGCATATTACAATTCCCAATTGCATAAAATGCATATGCTACACACAATACCCGGTAAATACCCAGCATATCATCTGTTATACCCAATGGCAGGTCAGGCAGAAAATATGTCCCGAGAATCAGAAAAACAATAGTCGCAAAAAACTGCTTGGTATACGTATAAGACATTTCCTGTTTCAGCGTACTGGTCATTTCCCGTTCAGCCTGCTCTAAATCCATAAGTGAACCACCATCATTGAATAAGCTGAAATAATTTCTATATTTTGGATAAAAATTCACTTCAACAGATGTTACAAAATTGATTGTAGTGATCAGAATAGATAAGAAAGCCAGCAATGCCGATACATCATAGACCGGTGCCCCGTAAAACAGCCCCTGAATCTGTTTGCCTACCGGACTGCTCCACATAATAATCAGATGTCCAAACAAACCAAATGCAAGACAGGTTCCCAGAACACTAAGCTGGGGATTTCGATCAAACCACTCCAGAAAATAAAATGAACTGCCCTTTCCTTTTGGAAAATATGCAGCCATCAGTTTATAGTACCACAGCAGCATAATACCGTAACATACACTGATCGATAACAGCATCGCATAGATTACCTCCATGCCAAGCCAGATCAAACCTGCTCCTATTCCCCATGCAGCAAACAAAGAAACAGCAAATGTTATAATAATGCCACTATAGTCCTTAATTGCGGTAAGATAATTAATCTCTGTCCAAACAATGACCAGTTCACCAAATAAAATAAAGCAAAGCAGCTGATAGCCTGCCGGGATTCCTGCAAAATGCAAAAAAACACCATATATAAGTGCCCCCGGAATCATCATGAGCGTTATACATCCCCAAAAGGAAGGTAATATTCTTCTCTTTTTCTCCATATAGAGCTGATCTGCAATAAATCTTGTACTAACCAGACTTGTCATATTAGTCAGGATCATAGAAAACAACAGGGTATATGTAATCATAGAATTGAGTAATTCAGCTGTATGTTCTGCTGCACCGCCCCATACAGCAATCAGACGAATTCCGATTAACAAAATAACGCCTAAAAGCATTGGACCTACACAGACGATACCGGCATAACCATAGGCTTTTACATTAGCCAATAAACCTCTTTTAGAAAACATCTTTTTTAATTCAAAGCCTATTCCTGCCATGAAAGAACCTCCCGGTACAATTCTCTATACTTTTCCATACTATTCTCGTGAGTATAATACATTCGCACCCTTTCTCTACCAACCTCACCCATATGAAGACGATTTTGCTTTTCACGACACATTTGTATGATGGACGAAGCCAGCAGTTCTCTATGCATTGGCGGAACGCACAAACCGGCTATTCCCAAAGTATCTTCTTCCTTTCCCATGATCAGTTCCCTGCAGCACCCAACATCTGTTGTAACGCAGGGACGTCCGGCAGCAAAGGATTCCAGAACCGATAAAGGCTGTCCCTCCGAAATACTGGTTAAAATAGTAAAATCAAATCCCGGCATATATTCCAATACATTCACAGCACCGGTAAAACTGATATCTTTAATAGCAAGCTGTGAAATCAGACTCTTGCACTCTTCAAAATACTCTTCATCATCCACTCCGCCCAGAATAAAAAGTCTTGCATTGGAGACAGCATTTTTTACCTCTGCAAATGCATAAATCATGGTTTTAATATCCTTGATTTTAGCAATTCGAACCACTGCACCTATATCAATAAAACCATTTTCTTTTTTGGCTGTTATCTCAGAAAAACGTTCAAAATGAACACCATTTTCGATAACCGTTAATTTATCTGTATCACATCCAATTTCAGCCTGTGTCTTGCTTGCATTAGAAAATAACGCAGTTACTCTGTCTGCATGAGAATAGGCACACTGAGAAAAAGCATAAAAAAGCTGTATCCATTGATCCTTAAAATAAGGCAAAACCCAGGAAGCACCTAATAGTTCTTCTTCGCGTTCTCTGGTATAAATACCATGTTCTGTAAGTATAAACGGCTTTTTATTTTTCCACTTTCCCATGCTGCCCAGTAGCCCGCTATATCCCGTAGCTGTCGCATGATACAAATCTGCCTTAGGAATTTCAGTTGTCAGCAAATACAATTCAGGCAAAAGCATGGATCTCATTGTATGGAAATACTCAGCAAATGAAATATAAGGATATTTCTCTCTGCATATCTGTATCAATAATTGCAGAAATGTGGGACTCATCAATAATTCTACCGGATTGATTTTTTTGTTCTGAAAAATATCAAATAATACATCCCACTGAAAATTCTCTCCACAAAAGAATTTACTGATCTCAGTCTTTTCTTCAGCAGACAGCTGAATCTGTCTGCTATTCTTTTTTCTCCATAATAATCTAAGTGCATCATCCAGAAACACTTCCTTTACTCCCACTACATTTTCCGGTAACTGGTATTTAAATTTACCACGGTCCTTTGCCTCGGCAGCAATACACCACAAGACAAACTCCGTATCAGGCATGGCTTGAATATACTGGTGCATCCAGCTGGAAACACCGCCTTGTACATAAGGATAACTGCCTTCCAAAATCATACAGATTTTCAATCTACTTTTCCTCCAGGTTTATGGTAAATTCAGGACTTGTTGCCTGCACCAGATATAAATCCCCTGTTATATGTTCACAGGTGCATCCATCTGTATACAAAGGAATCTGCTTCTGCAGGCGAAGCATAAAATATGCTTCATTTGAAAATCCTCCGATTTTTCCCTGTAACATTGAATCTGTTACTTCTGTTTCAAGATTTAATTTACTATATCGAAGAACTGCTTCTCCCATTTGCGTTCCTGTGGTTTTTCTAATATCAGGGACAGTCTCCTGCAGCCAGTCAAGATAGCCTTCTTTGAAAATCGTACTTAGTTTTTCCCAGCCAAGTACCGCACCTCTGTCCTCATCCAAAGCATCATCAGGATGCAGGAAGTGGGACTGTACATAATGAAAGTTCAGTTCCGTCATTGCTGACAGCTTTTGGTAATCATCTATATTACATCCTGAGGTAATACGTGGCGTATAAATCAGATTATTTTCGGCCACGCCAAACTCCTGTTCAAAAGATGGTGCCTGTACTGTACAGAAATAAGTGCTTGCAACAATTTCAATATCCGGGCACGCTTTTTGTAATGCCTCAATTCCTGCATTAGAAATAATATTCGACGGTGGTACATATACATTAAAAGATGTATCCGGAAATAATTTTGCAGAGAACTCATGTACCTCCTTTAATGACGCCTCCATACTCTCTTCTGTTTTCCATAATTTATAAGAACCGAATTTCTTATTATCATCCACGCCGGCCAGGCACAATGGCATATGATTATAACCATGAAATCCCAGTTCTCCGCCATTGTTAAGTAACATATTTCCATTTGTCACAAATGTTTTGGTGCTTAGATTCTCTGCAAAAGGCGGCTCTGTCTCATCAGAATAATTTTCAATAATCATTCCCGTATGCTTTATGCCGTATGTTTTTTCCCAGGAAAATACTTCCGGCCACCAGATTGTAGAATAAAACGTGGCTGTATTAACACCATAATCCCGCTCCACATACTCAGAATCACCTTCCGGTACCGGTGAAGGGAAATCATCCAGATAAAAAGCAGATGCATTAATCACCGGATAAATGCTAACATCATGCAGCAGGCTGTATGCAGTTGCCAAAAATCCACGCTGATATTTATCCGTAATCGTATCGTTCAATACTACAAACCGACCTTCTCCATAATCCCGGCTCCACAATACAGATACAGTATCATCTATAGACTTTACATATACCTGACTCTTATCATCCAACTCCACATTCATGGATGTCTGAATGGATTCTCCGGTAATCTGATCAAAGTAAAACAGATTATGGTTTTTGTCCGTTCCTAACATACTTTCGTCAAGAATATGAAATCCATCCAGACTCACGTATCCTTTTTCTCTTTTCAAAATACCAAGCTTGTCCATATTTTCTTCAAACGCCACACTTTCAGCCGGTGGAAGTGCAGCAAGAAGTCCGCCTCCGGCTTCCACCCAGTTATAAATGTCAGGAAAAACCTTTGTCAGCAATGTCCAGTTTCCGGCACCCATAATGATAGATGAATATTGATCTAATTCAGGAATAATATTTTCATCGCTTAAATCTATTTCGTCATAAGGAATTTTCATTTGTTCCAAGAGAAGTTCCAGCATATCCTGATATGCCACACTGGACCGTTCCTCACTGTTTACAAGCAGCAGACAATCTGTCTTTACTGCTAACGGCTCTGTAAAAGTCAGCTCCTGCAAATCAGGTACCTGGTTTGTATATTTTCTCATCACACCATTTTGTTCCATTAAAACCACCACCATACAAAAAACCAATGCCAGTAATGGTATCAGAACCTTTATTTTACCGTGTTTCATTCCTGTTCACCGCTCCAGAAGCGATACCACTTCCGTCCCTTGTTTGAAAGATATACATTTCTTTCCTTGATATCATCCAGTATCTTCCTGATCTGTTCTCCTTTATGGTTCATATAGAGATATTTCACTCGCAGCATGATAAACGCTTCATCATCCGGCCATCTATGATCGGCTCGGTCCAATAAAAGTTCTGTCTTTTCATAATTCCCCAGTTCCATACAATTATCTACTTGTTCCTGCTGATACCTCTTATGATCCGGAAAAAGAGCAACCAATTCATCCAAAACGCTATCCAGATTCTTTCTATACAGCATTTGAACCGTTTTTGATATAAGACCGCTCTGGATATACTCCTTTAATGTGTTTTCATATTCTCGCAAAATATCAACATCCTTTGAATTTTCCTGAAAATCCGTGGAAAGAAGCTGCAGTTTTTTCTCAAAATCAGTCTGTATCTTCATCATGGTCGATGTTGCATAATGAGCAATCTCCACATCAGATTCATTCCTGGTACGTTTCAGCAGATCAATATAACTGTTGGGATTCTTATGAAGAATATCCAGCATTAACCTTCTTCTGGTACCCGTATCATTTAAGAGCAAAGCATCCTCCAATGGAATTGTTCTGTTCTGCTCATCTGTTGCTTCCACTTCGATATGACGATACCTGGTATCCTGCACCTTCATGGTATCCATCTCCAGCTCACGTTTTCCCATATAAGAGAGACGTTCCTGCATTTCCTCTTCCAATAGCAATAAGACTCCCCATACAGGCAATAAGATAACAATGGGGACCATTAATGCCCTGGTATGGATCCAGCCAATTTTCTTTGCCATAATCACAGCAATACATATCACCAAGTGCACAATCAGAAAATATATCATATGCCAATTACTCCTCTACAACCTGATACAAAATGCCCTTTTCACCCAATCGTTCCTTTACAACTCTGACAGACTGGTCGTTTGTCTGGTTCAAAAGCAGATACATTTCACCGGATTGGGTAAGTCCCAGAATATCCGTATTACGAATCATATCAGATATTTTCCCGGCAATGGCATTTCTGTTTTCTTCCTGATAAATAATTTGGAGCAGAACATAATCCAGATACTCCTGGTCACGCATATTCTTTTTAATTTTTAGAATTTGCTCAAACCGTTCCGTTTTTAACAATCGTGTTCCATCAATGGTATCTTTTTCTGTATCATTTGCCTCAATTGCTCTTGCAATGGAATCTCCGGCAAGGTTACAAAGGATCATAAATTTGTTTGAAAATTCCATATTCATCTGATGCTCTTCTGCATGCATCAAGAACACCATGGCAAGCAAATGACCATTCCGCTGGATTGGTGCTGCATAAGCCGGTGCGTTTTCCAGGCACTCTGTATTAATATAAACGGTATTTTTATATAAGCTCTTCATAACCTCCGGATACTGTGAAATTTGAATGGATTTTGCAGCTTCACCGGAAACCAGTTTTGAACATACCTCCAAACGTGCAAAATCTCCTGCTCCATTCATGGAATAAATAGCAACAGAATGATTGTCCAACATCTCTTCGAGACTACTGATGGCTTCCAGATTGACTTTTTCTACCAGGGATGAATCCAGACGCTTTACAACTCCGTACAGTTTTCCAAAACTGTCCCTATAGCTGATAATCTGACTATTAAACTGATTCTTACTCTCCATGACTTTCTGATACAGATCGTTTAAGAATACGTACTTCTTTTCCATAATATCGTATTCTTCCTTCATATAGACGACCTCATCGTCATGTTTATCCCTTGTATAGCCGGCAATTGATCCCAACAGAAAATAAACAGCAAAAGGAAGCCAGTTCTGCACATTATAGAAGATCACCTGCCATGGCATTCTGGATAAACTGGTAACAAGATAGGCAAGCGAAGCCAAAATTCCGGCTGCAACACCACTATTCAAACCATTCATGGTACCAATGATCACAACAAAAATCATTCTGAAATCAATAAAATTCAGCAAAACATTGTTTTCCAGCTGATGATTCAAAAATATAGAAATCAAAAATAGAACCAAAAGTTCCATAGCCTTTCGCAAAATTTCTTTCAGCTTCTTATGTCTTGCACGTCTTTCATATAAAGTTTTCTTTTTTTGTGTTTTCTTTCTGATACTTTCAGATAAAATCTTGAAATCTTTTTGAAATGCATGGGATGGAATCCAGCCGTATTCTTTTTCTGCTTTTCCATCTGTTACATATTTTGGAACGCAAAACGTTTCATATGAGAATGTTACAGAAGTTTCCGGATATGCAGGAGCCCATATCTGTTCTACAAAATCCATAAATGTAATATCATTATTTCCGGAAAGGCAAAGTGTCAATACATCACCCGAAAAGGGAGAATCTGCGATTCGATTAATTAATTCTCCCAGATCCTCATCGTTTAAGAAATCTGTTTTTTCTTCAGGACTGCATTTTAATTTTATTTTATTAGATTTTCCGGCCAGATCAATTAATTCGCACATATAATTTTCAGTTCTGGTAACGGAATAAATGAAAGGCACCTTTAAGATTACAATATGAATATCATTTTCTCTTGCTGTAGCCTGACATAGTTTCTCACAGGCATGCATTACAATGTATCTGCTACTGGTCTGTATTTTCTCAGTTTCCATTCCAAGCATATCATTTGAAGTAATATATACAAAATGTTTAACATTATTATTTTTGCAGACAAATAAAATTTGTTCCAGTTTTTCCAGTTCGTCGAAAATCTTAACAATTCCATCTATAGCTTGTGAAACATAAACCATCATTTCCACATCCATGCTCTGTATCAGATGCTCCAGATTCCCCGCTCTATCTTCAGCTGAATACGAAGTTACATGGTTTAAATGATAATTCCTTTGTTTCCCTTCCCCATATATTGCACAATGATTTCCATTAATACATCTCTTATAAAAATCCGCTGAAAGTATATCCGTTTTTCCGGCAAATAAAATTTTCACTTAATACTCCTATCAGTAGTAATTACTACAATTCATCTTTTGTTGTTACCTATAATATACTACTATCCGGATACTTTATAAAGCGTTAAGATATTTTCTTTTCAAGAAAGAACTGGAACATCTGTCAAAAAAAGTGATTTGAATTATACATAAAAAAAGGACGAAGACCAAACAGTCTTCGCCCAATTCTCAATCTTAAATTATAACTGAGGACCTGCAGAAACTAATGCTTTACCAGCTTCATTTCCTTCGTATTTTGCAAAGTTCTTTACAAAACGTTGTGCAAGATCCTGTGCTTTGGTTTCCCACTCAGATGCAGCTGCATAGGTATCTCTAGGATCAAGGATCTTAGGATCTACACCCGGCAGTTCTGTAGGTACTTCAAAGTTAAAGTGAGGAATCATCTTAGTAGGAGCTTTATCGATGGATCCGTCAAGGATTGCATCGATGATTCCACGAGTATCTTTAATGGAGATACGTTTTCCGGTACCATTCCATCCTGTATTAACAAGATAAGCTTTTGCATTGTTAGCTTTCATCTTCTTAACTAATTCTTCAGCATATTTGGTAGGATGCAGTTCCAGGAACGCCTGACCAAAGCAAGCTGAGAAAGTAGGTGTAGGCTCTGTAATACCACGCTCTGTACCTGCAAGCTTAGCTGTGAAACCAGACAGGAAATAGTACTGTGTCTGTTCCGGTGTAAGAATAGATACTGGAGGCAGTACGCCAAATGCATCTGCAGATAAGAAGATAACATCCTTAGCAGCCGGTGCAGAAGAAATTGGACGAACAATGTTTTCAATATGATCAATTGGATAAGAAACACGAGTATTCTCAGTTACGCTCTTATCATCAAAGTCAATCTTTCCTGCAGCATCAAGAGTAACGTTCTCTAATAATGCATTACGTCTGATTGCATTGTAGATATCAGGCTCTGAATCTTTGTCAAGGCTGATAACCTTAGCATAGCATCCGCCTTCAAAGTTGAATACGCCGTTGTCATCCCAGCCGTGCTCGTCATCACCGATTAAGAGACGCTTAGGATCTGTTGACAGAGTAGTTTTTCCGGTTCCGGAAAGACCAAAGAAGATAGCGGTGTTCTTGCCGTCCATATCTGTATTTGCGGAGCAGTGCATTGCAGCAATACCCTTTAATGGCAGATAGTAATTCATCATGGAGAAGATACCCTTCTTCATTTCTCCGCCGTACCATGTATTTACGATAACCTGTTCACGGCTGGAAATGTTGAACATAACAGCTGTTTCAGAGTTCAAGCCTAATTCTTTGTAATTTTCTACTTTTGCTTTAGAAGCATTGTAAACAATGAAATCCGGTACAAATTTCTCAAGTTCTTCAGCAGTTGGCTTAATGAACATATTCTCTACAAAATGTGCCTGCCAAGCTACTTCCATGATAAAACGAACTGCCATTCTGGTATCAGCATTAGCACCACAGAATGCATCTACAACATAAAGTTTCTTGCCGGATAATTCATCCTGTGCAATTTTCTTTACAGTGTTCCAAACTTCTTCAGATGCCGGATGGTTATCATTCTTATATTCATCAGATGTCCACCAAACTGTATCTTTTGAGTTTTCATCCATAACAATATACTTATCTTTAGGTGAACGTCCTGTGTAGATACCGGTCATAACATTAACTGCGCCCAGTTCACTTACCTGTCCAACTTCAAAGCCTTCCAGATCTTTCTTGGTCTCTTCTGCGAATAATGTTTCGTAAGAAGGATTGTGTAAAATTTCTGTTGCTCCGTTAATTCCGTACTGACTTAAATCAATATTAGCCATTTTCGTTTAACCTCTCTTTTCTGAAATATAATTTATAGAAACTGATTTGATCGCACTCACTTTACGAAAATTGTATTCCATAAAGTGCAATCCTATTATGGCAAAGAGAAAGATAAAAGTCAATACTGTTACAGACTTTTTTGTTATTTTTTTCACATTCAGTTCTTTTTATGCAAAGAACTCTTTTGCAACTGCATCTGCATTTTTTACATTATAGAAAAGCATAGCGCCTACTTTTGTTTCTCCATCATCTGTAGTAGTAATACCATGGATACTCCAGTTTCTTGGACTTCTGATTTTTTTATTGGTGTTGATATAAAGATTTCCACAGCCATTTGGCATAGCATCAACAAACCATGGCATATCTTTGGAAATTACCATTTTTGTAACCATATCTTTTGAAAGAACAATGGCACGTAAATTGGTAAGATAATATGTTGTCTTATTGGTTAACTGTTTCTTTTCAAACCAAGGTGAGATCATAAGCCATATTGGCATGATATACACAAAAGCACAGAAAATACAAATCTTTCCAAAAGATATTGGATTTGTCATACATGCACGAACAAACATAATAGTTGCTGCCAGCATAAATATGCCACCTACGATCCAGCCAATTATGATTCTCTTCTTATAGATCGGATCCATTACTTCAAAATCTTCACATTTGCCTTCCCATAAAACCTTTTCGCCTTCTTCCAAAGTTTCCTGTAATAATTCATTCATATTCTTACTCTCCTTTTACCTTTTTAACAGAATACTTTTGCTCCTGTCATTTGATAAACTCAGTATAGGAAAATAAAAATTAAGCCGGTGTTAAGAAAACTTCGAAATATATAAAGAAGCTATAAAGGAAACTTAATCTGTAAGCATGCGATACCCGATGCCAAGTTCTGTGTAAATATACTTAGGTTTTACCGGATCTTCTTCCAGCTTTTTACGTATATTAGCCATATGTACGCGAAGAATCTGATTGTCCGTTCCGCTATACGGTCCCCATACATTACGCAATATGAAATCATAAGTCAAAACCTTGCCAGCGTTTTTCATCAATAATGCAAGACATTTGAATTCTTTCTGGGTAAAATGAATTTCTTTTCCATCTTTCAAGACCATATAACTGTCTAAATCCAGCACAAGATCCTTTGTCTGCATGATCTGTTCTTCTCCGCCCTTTGGTGAGAGAACGCCTCTGCTTCGTAGTGTGGCATGCACTCTGGCGGCGAATTCTGATATTCCAAAAGGTTTACAGATATAATCATCCGCTCCGGCATTTAAAGCAGCTACTTTCTCTGCCTCTGACTCTCTTGCCGACACTACAATAATAGGAGCCGGTGACCAGCCTTTAAATTCATGGATAAGCACCATACCGTCTAAATCCGGCAATCCCAGATCTAACAGAATTAAATCCGGGCATGAGGATAAGTAGGCAATTCTAGCCTCTTTACCGGTTGCAGCACAAACCACGTGATAGCCGTTACTATTTAAAATATGAGATACAAAATTCTGAATTCCTATTTCGTCTTCGATAACCAGAATAGTGGGTTTATTTGCTTCCATCAGTACCTCCCTTTTCTTCCAGACATAGTCCAAATTCGATTAATGCGCCACCTTCCGGTGCCTCTGTTTTTTTGAAATATCCGCCATGAGCCTGAATAATGCTTTCACACACCGGTAGTCCGATGCCCAGTCCCTTCGTGGAATCTGTATCTTCTTCGCTGAATCCTTTTCCATGATCCCTTACAGTTACAACCATATAGTGTTCTTTTTTCATTGCAATAACATGGATACCCTCTGTGTTTCCTGAATGTCTAATGGCATTTTCCACCAGATTAATAATCACCTGTTTAATTAAAAGTGCATCCATTGGTACAAAAGTAATCTCTTCCGGAAGTGTCACAATTATGTCCGTATCCGGATACTGTTTTTTTAATTTTATTAATGCATCAGAGATTACTTCATCTATAAGTTCGGGATGTTTCTTTAATTGTGCGGGGTCATTGTTGATCTTGGTAACAGATAACAGATTCTCTACCATTCTGATCAGCCACTCTCCATCTTCCTTGATATCCTTTAGAAGCTTTGTCCGCTCTGCCTCTGACACATCATCCTGTTCGAGAATAACAGAAGCTGCCCCTGTTATAGTCGTTAGCGGTGTTCTCAAGTCATGGGAAATAGCACGCAACAGATTACTGCGCATTTTTTCTCTTGCAGATTCGATTTGTATCTGCGTTCTCTCCTGACTCAGCTTTTCATTCATGGCATACAGTTCTTTTGTTTTTTGCTCCCTGATAATTGCTTCATGTGCCTGTATTTTGCTCCTGGTGGACAGCGTACAGGTCACAATGGAAACAGTAAGCATGGTAATCAGCGCTACCGGATAGCCTGATATGGTAAAGTTCATGGTATTATAGGGATACATAAAAAAATAGTTGATGGAAAAGGTACCTACAACAGATGCAATTACACCCCATAGGTACCCATTTGTAATTTGAGAAATAATCAACACGGAAAGTACATATATCATCGCTGTATTATTTTCAATTCCTGTCCAGTTTAAGATAAAAGTACTGGCATATGTTGCCAATAATAAAACCCCGGCAGTTTTAAACAAATCTTTGATTCTCTGATTCATCCTGTAACCTCAACATCTCCATTATATTTGTAATCATTTTAATACAAAAGATATAAAGATTGTGTAAAGCCTTACTGCCGGCTTCAATATAAAACCTTAATGATAAACTATTTAACGGCAGCCGTTACATCCCGCAGCCAATTCTGTTCTTCTTTTTCCAGATAGGGACTAATCGTTTCATATACTTTCTCGTGATATGCATTCAAAAGCTCTTTATCCTGTTCTGTTAAAAATGCCGGTTCAATACCCTCTAAATCAATCGGTACATAGGTAAGGAAATCAAATCCCATAAACTGCCCATCGCCATTTTTCTCCAGCAGCTTCGTTTCCACTATATTTTCTGTACGGATACCATGACTGCCTTCTATATATACACCCGGCTCATCACTGATGATCATTCCCGGCTCCAATATTGCTTCCGGTGAGTTTTCAGTAAAGCGCCAACGAATATTCTGAGGTCCCTCATGTACATTTAATAAATATCCGATACCATGACCCGTTCCACATTTATAATCGATTCCGATCTCCCACAAAGGCTGTCTTGCCAGAATGTCCAGATTTCTGCCACTGCAGCCATATAAGAACTTTGCGGCTCCCAATCGCAGGCAGCCCGCACAGGTAAGGGTAAAATGCTTTTTGATTTCAGAAGAGATTTCCCCTAACACAATCGTTCTGGTAACATCTGTTGTACCGCCCATGTATTGACCGCCAGAGTCAACCAGTAGCATGCCTTCCGGTTTCAGTTCACTGCAATTATCTTCTGTGGCTCTGTAATGCATCATGGCTGCGTTAGGTCCGTAGGCAGAAATTGTCGGAAATGACAATTCCACAAATCCTGGTATTTCACTGCGCATATGATCCAGTTTTTCGGCTGCTGAATATTCTGTTAATGGTGTTTTACCAATATTTTGTTTCAGCCAGTAAATGAATTTTGTTAAAACAACGGAATCCTGTATATAATAATTTTGCAAGTTCTGAAGTTCTATTTCATTTTTCATGGCTTTCATCTGTTCTGTAGGATTCTTTGCAAATACCCAAGGTGTTTTTCCATCAATCAGAGTTAAGAATCGATAATTAATATAACGCAGATCACACATGACCTTTCCCTGGAACTGATATTCCTTTAAAAATTCGTAAGCCGCACCATATGGATGAAGTTCCACCTGATTCTGATCAAGATACTTTCTTACTTCCATTGGCACTGCTTTTTCCTGTACGAAAAAGTGAAGCTCGTCTCTTGTAATCCACAAATAAGATAAGCCTACCGGATTACACTCTACGTCTCTTCCTCTGAGATTCATCAGCCACATAATATCATCCAATTTTGTAAGCAGAAAATATTCCGCTCCTAAATTCTGCATGGATTTTCTTACAGCGATCAATTTTTCCTGTAATGACTTACCTGCTAGTTCATCCTTTAACACAAACATAGGATTAGCCGGCATTGCAGGTCTGTCCAGCCAGATACCATCTGCCGGATCCCAGTCCGCTTCTATTTTTCCATCTTTTTGTTCCAGAATTCCTTTCAGCCTATGACCATACTGTGCATTTACTGTCCGGCCATCAAACCCAAGGCATTGCCCTTTCTTAATATTTTGCTGTAAGTATTCTTCTAGAGAAGGAACGCCTTCTTCCTGCATTCTAAACAGGGTAATCCCGGTGCCTTCCAGTTCATGCTCAGCCTGGATAAAATACCGTCCGTCTGTCCAAAGTCCTGCTTCGTCAGCTGATATTACAAGACTGCCATTAGAACCTGTAAATGCTGAAAAGAATTCTCTTTCCTTAAAAAAATCATCCACATACTCTGAGTTATGATAATCTGTAGTCGGAATCAGACAGTAATCAATCTGCCTCTCCTGCATATTCGTTCTAAGCGCTGCCAATCGTTGTTTTATTTCCGTTTTCTCTGTCATTCGTCATCCTCACTTTTCACTTTAAAAAGGTGTCTGTATCCTGAGAACAGGAACAGGCACCTAATAGTATTAAATATCGTCTGTTTATTTATGTATTGTCTGAATATCAAATCCCAGGAAAAATTCCTTCCTGTCCACTTTATCGTAGAAGCGATCCTGTATCCTGCTAATTACCTTTTTACTGTTATCATAATTTGCATCCAGCAATATTACAACATATTGTGATGTACTGTATTCTGTTGCCACATCACCTCTACGCAACGTCTCTGCAACTGATTGTTCCAAAGCACGCATTGTACTTTCCATTTGCAGGGAATCCGCACCATCTCCCTCCGGTCTGATAGAAAACAATACCACCTGCACGTCCTGTTTGGAGCAATCCACACACCTGGATATAAACTGATAAATTCGTCTGAATCCATTATATTCAACCTGGTATGCACCACTTAACTTGGACTTTTCTTCAATAAAATCCTTTAGTTGAATCAGATCTATCATCGTGTCGATTGTTTTAGCCGGTTTGCTGGTGTAATTATCTTCTTCCTGGTAGAAATGATAACCACATTTACCGTTTTGTTTCACATAATATAATGCTTTATCTGCTTTACCATACAATTCCTGGAAATCGGATCCATCCACAGGCATCCTGGCTATACCAATGGATACTGACACATCATGCCCGGTTCCTTTGATCTCATTTACCTGCTCAGCAATTTCAACAATCATATGTTCTGCTTTTTCACGAATTACGTCCAACTCGATTTTTCCTGTAAAGAAAGCAGCAAACTCATCTCCGCCAATTCGACAGACCAAGTCATCTTTTCGGGCATTTTGCTGCAGGGTCTCTGCAAATTTTATAAGTACCGTATCACCCATACCATGTCCGAAATTGTCGTTAATCCCTTTGAAGTTATCCATGTCCATCATCATGAATACGCCGGATGCACCTTCACCTTTACCATACTCATCAACCACCTCTTCCAGCCTTGAACGATTCCAGAGATTGGTCAAAACATCGATTCTGCTGGAAAACTCCAGTTGTCTTCGTGTTTCTTCTATCTGTAAAACATTTTCAATTCTTTGAGTCATGATCTGTGGTTCAATAGGCTTTCGGATAAAATCTCTGGCTCCCATTCTCAGCCCTTTTATTTCAGCTTCCTGGTCAGTATCAGCCGTTAGAAATACAACAGGAACATTCTCCAATCCCTGCATATTTCGAATCTTTTCCAACGTCTCATACCCATCCATATCAGGCATATTAATATCCAGAAGGATCAAATCAGGCGTATTATTTTGTAAAAACTTTAATGCCTGCTCTCCGGATTTTGCCAGAGAGAGCTGATAAGAACTGCGCAGCACCTCACTTATGCATTTCAAATTTGTCGTAACATCATCCACCATTAAAATATGTTTCATGCTATTCACCATCACCACCCGTCACAGTTCAGGACTTCTATGTCCTACAGTTGCAGAAACTTTTTCACAATATCCTTCATCTCTGTTTTATCACATATGTGATCATGAACAATTGGTGCTGTCCTGATTTCCTCTATTGCATTAGGGATGCTCACATTAGCAACCTTGGATAATTCATCTACCAAAGCGAAATCTTCTAACGCATCATATTTTGGATCTATAGCATCCATAACACTTCTGGAAAATTTAAATGGACTTGCTGTCGATGCGATTAAAAGCTTGTGTGTATCTCCGGTCTCTTTTTTATACTTTCGGGCAACAGCAGATGCAACTGCCGTATGTGTATCCAATACATAGCCACAATCCATATATAAATCATGAATACGTTCGGCCGTTTCAGCTTCGGTTGCGTAATTGCCGTAAAAATCAGCAAGCTGTGCCTTCATGGAATCTGTAATGGTGTATTTTCCATCTGTAGAAAGTTCCTGCATACACGCAGCATTTTTTGCTGCGTCCTCTCCTGCAATACGATAAATCAGTCTCTCTAAGTTACTGGAGATCAGAATGTCCATGGATGGAGATGTTGTTAATACAAACTCTCTGTTTCTATCGTATGTACCGGTTGAAAGAAAATCAAACAAAACCTTATTGTCATTAGATGCACAAATTAATTTATGAATCGGAATACCCATCTGTTTCGCATAAAAAGCAGCCAGAATGTTACCAAAATTGCCAGTTGGTACTACAACATTAATTTCCTCGCCCTCAGTAATCTGTTCTTCAGATAAAAGCTTTCCATATGCATAAACATAATAAACAATCTGGGGAACAAGGCGACCGATATTAATGGAATTCGCAGAAGAAAACTGAAATCCTTTGGCCTCCATTTCCTTTGCAAGTTCTTTATCAGAAAAAATCTTCTTTACACCTGTCTGTGCATCATCAAAATTACCATGAATACCTACTACAAAGGTATTGTCTCCTTTCTGGGTAAGCATCTGTTTCTCCTGAATGGGACTAACACCGTTTTTCGGATAAAACACAATAATTCTGGTTCCCTTTACATCTGCGAAGCCAGCCAGCGCAGCTTTGCCGGTATCTCCTGAAGTTGCTGTCAGAATCACGATTTCGTTTTCAACATGATTCTTCTTTGCAGCAGTAATCATAAGATGCGGCAAAATAGAGAGAGCCATATCTTTAAAAGCAATGGTTTTTCCATGGAAAAGTTCCAGATAATAATCTCCCTGAGTTTCTACCAATGGTGCAATTTCTTCTGTATCAAATTTATCATCATATGCACTGTTAATGCAATTTTTCAACTCTTCTTCCGTAAAATCAGAAAGCATCAGCTTCATCACTTCATAAGCCACCTCACGGTAGTTCATAACAGACAGCTCTTTTAAGCTTTTATCCAGCGTCGGAATATGATCAGGCACAAATAATCCGCCGTCATCTGAGAGTCCCTTTAAAATTGCCTGTGAAGCCGTTACCGGATCACAATTGCTTCTTGTACTTTTGTAGAACACTTCCATTTTTTATACCTCACAATCAGTGGTCTTTTAATCAATAATCCTTAGAATTATACCATAATCCCAACAGTGAGGCAATGCACATTTCCTCTTGAGTTTCCGCAGATTTATCCACAAGCTCCTGATTTTATCAGCATTGTAATGAACAACTTTAAAAAAATGCCCAAAATATAAGGAATCTCATTCCTTTTTGATGTAAAATTAAGCTACCAAAC
>JAQUUX010000066.1 GCA_028693705.1 Lachnospiraceae bacterium
GTATACTTTTGTTCATAGAGAATACCTTTCTTTCTGTTGATTTTGTGTCGTAACTCAATCATAACATAAAGTGGCATTCTCTATTTTATTTAATTCGTTTTCAACTTAAGGTAATTTTACTCTATATACTTCTTCCTATTATTAGTAACAATAGACAACATCCTAATAAAAAATTAAGGAACTTTTAACATTCCTGCTCTTTACAAAAATTGGAACGGCGTTAAAATAAGTATAGTCTTAAAGAAACTTCGCACCATAGTATGACATAGTGATGTGAAAACAAACTTTTTACACATGTATTCATATTCACTCACAGAAATGGAGATTGGTTAAAATGAAGCTTACCATGAAAGAATTTTTACAAAAATATAGGCATGCTGTTCCATTGCTTTTATATGGTCTTATCTATATGCTCTGGTTTGCACATCTGGAGACCAGCATGCATTTTGATATGCGGATTATTCACACCTGGGTGGATGATTATATTCCATTCTGCGAGTATTTTGTCATTCCGTATCTGCTATGGTTTTTATATGTGGCAACTGTTATCGTTTATCTGATGTTCCAGGAAAAGGATTCCTATTACAGAGCTCTGCTCTTCCTGGCAACCGGTATGACTGTATTTCTGATCATCTCCACGATCTGGCCTAACGGACACAGACTTCGTCCACTTGTCATGCCAAGAGACAATATTTTCACCCAGTTGATCAGAACCCTTTACAATTCTGATCCGGCTACCAGCCTCTGGCCAAGCATTCACGTTTACAACTCACTGGGAGCACATTTTGCTGTTTCCCATTGCAAAAAATTAGAAAAGCATAAGGTAATCCGTTTTGGTTCCCTGCTTTTAAGTATATCTATTATTCTATCTACCATGTTTATCAAACAGCATTCTGTATTTGATGTGATTACCGCTTTTGTGATGGCAACTGTTATGTATGTTCTGGTGTATCGGCTGGATGCTGCGGAGGAGTTGCGGGCACGTTTCAGTAATCGGAAGAAACGGCGGGCCATCGAACTCTAAACTGCAGTTTAAAGGAATAAAGATTGATGTAAAGTGACGGTTCAGCCGTGTATCATATGCTCACAAGCCCGTTCTCACTACGGTAAACACGTAGCTGTACGTAGGTTCGCACAAGACGCGAACCAAGTACAGACGTGTTTACAGTGCTTGTTCGCATACGATACACGGCTGAACCTCGTTTTACGCAATATTTATTTTCTTTAAGCTGCAGTTTGTGGTGCCGGTGATGCATAGACCCCAGTTACGGCAAATGAATAGTTGCAATAGTTTAGCCTTGGCTACAGACCGGGTCAACAGCAGATTAGCAACTTGAAAAGAATAATGAATATAACGAACAGGCAGTGGTGCGGGTGTGTATTCTTTCATTGCCTGGGAACACGTATTAAAGCCACTAATCATTCCGGCTGTAACCCAAGCTATCACGAACATGGATGTTCGTGAAGGAACCTTAGAGCCAGGATGGCGATTGGTTCCGTTAGCGTAAGCAGCTGCAATCTAAATGGAATGATTTAGTGGCTTTTATACGTGTGAGCGGCAATGGAAGGATACACACCCACACCATTGCCGTCTCATTATAAACATTATTTTTTTAAGTTGCTAAACTGCAGTTTAATTAAATTTGAAGAGCTTCTGGCACAGCTTATACCCCTTCAGTGACAACTTCCTGCCACCTTTTCCCGGCAAATTTGTGTATCCTCCGATCAAACCGTAGCGTAGTCTGATAAATATCCAGGCATCTTTTTCCTTAATATAATTCCACAGATCTTTTCTTTTCTGAAGATTTTCTTCTGTGCCGGAACGAATCGCCAGTATGATAGAGATTGTAGTGATAATTTCCAGGTAATTGATCATATAGTTTCTAAGCTTAGGATTCGGCCAGATCATATTTTTCTTTTCACAGACATAATCCATCATCCTGCGGTTAACCAATAGCTGCTGATCGATCCGGGAGATCATAATACTTTCATTGACAGACTGATCAGAACGCCCAATATAATAACGGTAGAAATTCACGTCCATGTAGTACATATTTTTCACATAAGGAAGCGGTTCAAACACAAACAGATTGTCCACATAAAAAGTATGCTCCGGCAATTTGAGCCCACATTCCCGTAAAAGCTGCGTTCTGAAAATAACGGAATGCATAAGGATATACTGCCCTTTCATAAAATGCTTTACCTCTGACCAGGTAAACAGCTGATCCTGGGGCAGTGCATGTCGATAACGCATCACCTTATTTTTTTCGCCAACCTTTTCATATACAAAATTGCTGATAAGCATATCAAGAGCGGTACCGCCACCGGCCATTTCCTTCAATTTACCTAAAATAGCCCTGTAGGCGCTCTCCTGTACCCAGTCATCACTATCCACGACCTTGAAAAACAATCCCGTAGCATTAGTAATACCTGCATTTACAGCTGATCCATGTCCACCGTTTTCCTTATGAATAGCCTTTACAATGGTAGGATACTTTGCCTGGTAGTCATCTGCTATCTGAGCCGTTGTATCCTTAGATCCATCATCCACAACGAGGATCTCCACATCCTCTCCACCAATCAGCAAGGACTCTATACATTTTTTCATATATGCTTCTGAATTATAGCATGGTATTGTAATTGTTAATAATTTCATACCTATCCCCTTTCTACTCTTTATATTTATCATTTCCCAGACGAATATGCAAATATTTTGTATAAGTGGCAAACGCTGAAGGCATTGGATACCTTTCTTCTGTTTCTCCCGGTTCCAGAAACAAAAACTGTTTTCCATCTCCACTTCTTTCAAGTTGCTCTAACTCATCTACACGAATCACATATCCTATCATATGCCATTCTTTATGAGTAAAAATATGCTTTGCAGGTTCCAGCTCCTGTATTCGCACGGACTGCAAACCAATTTCTTTCAGATAGGCAAGCACTTCTTCTTCGGTTTTAAATCCCTCCATTGTCGGGAATTCATACAAACCGGCGAGCAAACCTTTCTCAGGACGTCTTCTGATAGCTGTTTTATTTTCATCCTGTATCAGCAAAACTGTCTTTTTTTCCACAGTCCTGGGCTTTTTGGATCTTTTCCTTGGAAAATCCATCACTGTTCCGGCTGCTTTTGCACCACATATTTCCTGTAATGGACATTCTTCACACTTTGCTATTCCATTTGGTATACATACCATAGCCCCAAGTTCCATCATTGCCTGGTTCATATCCCCGGATCGTGCTTCGGGCATTAGACTTCTCATACGTTCTTCGACGCTTTTCTTTACTTTCTGATCCAGAATATCCCTATCATCCTGTGAAAGTCTTGACAATACTCTGAGAACATTTCCATCCACAGCCGGAACGCATTGCCCATACGCAATAGATGCAACTGCACCTGCTGTATAGCTTCCAATTCCCGGGAGTTTTAGCAGTTCCTCATAAGTATCCGGCATATTTCCATTATATTGTTCCTGTATGATCTGCGCCGCTTTTTGAAGATTACGGACTCTGTTATAATATCCAAGGCCTTCCCATAGCTTTAGCAACTCTTCTTCGCCTGCTTCTGCCAGACTTTTAATGTCCGGTAATGCCTTTAAGAAACGGTCGTAATAGGGCTTTACAGCCTCTACACGGGTCTGTTGCAGCATAATCTCCGATAGCCAAACATGATATGGCGTAGGCTCCTCCCGCCAGGGGAGAATCCTACGCCCACGATCATACCAGTCTAACAATAGCTTCGGCATTTCCTGCAAAGGGTCTGCTGTCGTTATCTGTTCCATTTGTTTCTGATTGTTTTTTTGTTTCATTTATCTCTCACTTAATTATAATCTTTACTACTAATCCTTCACATAAGGAACCCTGGCTGAAGGGACCACTTCCGAAGCCGGTGCAGTATGTACTTCCTGATCATCAAAAAATATGTTGGCTCCAAACGCCTGTAAAATATCTCTCTTGGCAACTCCCCCAAGAAAAAAAGCTTCATCAATTCTCACATTCCAGGCTCTCAGTGTTCTAATTACTCTTTCATGAGCCGGTGCACTTCTTGAGGTAACCAACGCCGTTCTGATTGGTACATCTTCCTCTGAAAATTCCCTTTGCAGATCAGATATCGTCTTTAAAAACTTGGCAAATGGTCCTGCCGACAAAGGTTTCTTGGCATTGACTTTTTCATTTTTTTCAAAGGCTTCCAGTCCATCTTCTTGAAAAATCCGCTCCGATGCATCTGAAAAAAGTACTGCATCCCCGTCAAATGCGATTCTGATCTGTTTCATCTCTTCTTCGTTTTCATATGTGTGAATTCCTTCATCACATATGATACCGGCTGCAATCCCTGAATTGATGGCTGCCTGTACATCATCTTCATAAGCAGAGAGAAAGAGATCTGTTTTAAAAGCATTCAGATACGGTGCAAGAGAAGCGCCACTCGCCAGCACTGCTCTGCTGATATCCAGACCATAATGCGATATGGCATTAAACACCCTTAGTGATGTATCCGGGCTGTTCCTGGACATAATAATAACTTCCACTCTTTCCTGTGTTGTTTCTCCTGACTTGCTTTTTAATTTATTCAATCGTAGCAATGCCCTGATCAGTTGAAAGCCCGGTCCGGGTTTTAAGATTTCATCTTCATGTTCTCTTTCATAACTGCAATATGCATCAATGCCTTTTTTCTCAAAAATGGCATTTTCTTTCTCCATATCAAATAATGCCCTGGAAGAAACACCAATTACCAGCTTATTTTCCAAATCAAACGACATATGACCTTCCTCCATTATCTCCTGTTCACGTTTTCTTGTATTCCGTCAACATTCTTATATCTATATGGCATAAAGTACAGGAAAGTCTGTATCGCCTTTAACTGTGTCGGGTACGCTCATATTTATCCTTGGTAAGCAGACAATTCTTCAACTGTATATACCGTTCTTCCAATGTTCCCTTTTCTATTTCAAAATCCAGGGAAACTGCCATGGTACTAATCATATCTTCCGTTATTTTCCCATGCATAGAGGCCAGTAAATTCAAACGTTCTTCATTGGTGTCTGCATCTAGAAACTCCAATACAGCAGGGTTGATCTGTAGTTCTTCTTCATTTTCAAATGGCTCTTCGTCTACATTCTCTGACACCGTTTCCATTTTTTTCGTTGTTTCAGCCGGATCAACTTTTTCAAACCGATATTGCTGTGTGATCTCAGGATATTTTACCTGATCAACAGGTCCCATGAACATGGTTAACGGTCTTGCATATATTTTGTAGCTTCCATACATTGCCTGATAAATCACAAGTTGCTCTCTGCTCTCCGTATGCTCTGCAATCGTTACAATCTGATACAGATTTCCTTTAAAATGCCTATATATTTCCTGTGGTCTGGGGTTTTCTCTCATCATGATCCTTTCATGCCAAAACTTTTGGCTTGTGGCAATCTGTTTTTTATTCACATGCTATTTTTATTATAATCCCCAGGTAAATGTTTGTCATGCCATACTTGGTATATATTTATTAATGTTTTTAATCGTCATCTCATTACAGAAAAATATGCTGAATATTGCAATTATCATCAACAAAAACTATATTTTTCAGGTCCTGCAGTAAAGCATTTTTTTCTGACTCTGATAAATAATCAATCATTTTATTATGTATGGTAATCTTATAAGACCTGGTACCATTACTATCAATTACTCTGGTAAGCATAACTCCACTGTTACGATATCCCTGCTCCTTCAGAAGACACTTTGTCTCCTTTAAATAGTCAGTCTCCAATTCCAGATAATGCGCTTCGTCAATTTTGTTCTGTCCTGCTTCCCTGCTCATCACGGTTAAGGAAACTGTGCAAATAACACCAATCACCATACATACTGCCAGAACCATGATTCCTAATTTTGTTCTTCTCATATTTAACATAGCTTTTTCCTCCTGCTGTTTTGTACTTGGTTGTTTCGTTCTTTGTTGATAGCAGAAGAATAACATTTGTTCAGTACTATAAATGGGACTTTTTGTGAAGATTTTAAGGTTGATCAGATGATTTTCAATTTTTTTTGAAAATTGACCAACCAAACGAAACATTCCGTAACGTTGTCATAACAAAAAAAAGCCCGGTACTTAGCCGGGCTTTTTTGAATACCGCAATATTCAATTCTTACTGCTCTACAACTGCATCATCCATTGTATATCCTTCAAGTGAATTTTCTTTTACCTGAATACATGCATAACTAATTGCAGAATTGTCTGCTGCAAAGAACTGTCTTTTTGCTGCCGGAGCGATACGCAGCCAGTCGCCTGACGCAAGCTCAATAGTTTCTCCGTCAATAACAGCCTTTCCTTTTCCTTCAAGAATTACATAAATCTCTTCATTATTTTTATGTGAATGGACAAAAGGTACATTTGCCCCTGCCGGAAGATTGTTAATACTTACTTCTGCTCCGGTTAAAGAGAGTTTATCATGAAGTTCTGTTCTTGCTTCCTGTGCTACGCTTACTTTGCTAAAATTACTCATTAAAATACCTCCATATAATTGTTTTCGTTGTAACTATAATTATTACAACTAGATATTATCCCATTCTTGTTGTAACGTCAAGTGTTGCATCTATTTTTTTCAAAAAAATTACAGATACTATTTGCTTATATTTTTCACACAATAGTATCTGTATTATCTGTTTTCATTTTCAATATATTTAGAAGTATCTCGAATAATGTCGGCAACAGTGACTTTACTCATTTCATTTTCCATTACTTTTTGTATATTTTCAAGTCTGCCGTCAAGCACATTATGTATATTCCTTCCAACAGGACATTGTGCATTAGGATTTTCATGAAAATGAAATAACTGATCTCCGTCCACGCATTCTACTGCCTTAAAAATATCCAGCAATGTAATAGTCTCTACCGGCTTTGCAATTGCTGCCCCACCACTTCCTCTTGTTACCTGTATGAGACCGGCACCTTTGAGCTGCTGGAGGATTCTTCGTATCACAACCGGATTTGCATTTACACTGGATGCAAGAAAATCGCTTGTTATCTTATGTTCTTCTGCAAACGTGCTGATGCAGGCAAATACCTGAACTGCAATTGTAAATCTACTGGATATCTGCATCTTCTCCGTCCTCCTTTTTTTCTACGAATTATATCCTGTTTTTTTAATGAAGTCAATTATTGTAAGGTCTGACTTTTCATACAGATTTTACTTTGTATTATAAAAGAGCTTCCTGTTTTACATACTGTAACAACAGAAAGCTCTTTTATAATCCTATATCATTTTATAAATATTATTTTATGCCTCATCCTCAATAGTAAATTTATCCAGCATGACCTGTAATTCCGAAGATAGCTTGCCCAATGTACCAACCTGTTCCAAGACCTCCGACATCATATCTTTTTGCTCTGCTGCTTCCGCAGATACATCCTGAGTATTCTCCGATACAGACCCGGCAATTGAAGAAATTCTCTCTATTGCGTCAAACAATGACGCTGTTCCACTATTAACTTCTTCTATAATAGCAGCTACATTAGTCATCTCATCTGATACTTCTGTAATACGTTCTGTAATTCCCTGGAAGCTTTCTTTTGCTTCTGTAGCAAGTTCCATTCCGGATTGTACTGAAGTCTGTCCCGCTTCCATCAGACTGACAGCCCCTTTAATGGATTCCTGGATACCGGAAATAATTTTTCCGATTTCGTTTGCTGCATCTTTGGACTGATCAGAAGGATTGCTGACTTCATCAGCTACCACTGCAAAGCCTTTTCCATGTTCTCCCGCACGAGCAGCTTCTATGGAAGCGTTCAATGCCAACAAATTTGTCTGGGAAGCAATATCTGCGATCAGTTTTACAACACCCTGAATTTTAACAGACATCGCATCTAATTCCTGAATCTGTTCATAAGTTGCATTTACCTTTGTGGCAATATCATCCATCTGATTTACTACTACATCCAGTTTTTCTTTTCCTTTGGCCGCTTCCTCTGATGTAGCACTGGAAGCGTCGGAAATATTGGTAATATTATTAGAGATTTCGTCCATTCCCTTGCTGATCTCTTCTGTCATTCTGGAATTATCTCTGGTTAATTCTGACTGTTGTTCTGAACCATCTGCTGCGACCTGCGATTTTTCGGAAATATCCACAGCTTTTTCCTGCGTGTTTTCTGCTGTTTCATGCAAAGTTTTCGAAATTTCCAGTAAATCCTTGGACTGCTTCGTGGTTAATAAAAGCAATGATGCAAGGTTGGATCTCATCTCTTCCATGGCAGCTGCCATTGCTCCGACTTCATCCTGTCTTTTTGTCATGTGCTCCGGAATATTCATGGAAAAGTCATCATTTCCCATACGTTTACAGATACTTACCATGGCTTCAAACGGTTTCAATGCTGCTCCGGTTAAAAGTGCAACACCAATACATATGATTAGAATTGTAATAATTGCAATCTCAATCATTTTAGTCCGCAGACTTGCTACCACACGGTCAACTTCAGTATTAAAAATTCCCACATCCATGGAGCCAAACAGCTCACCATCTTGATAAATAGGTACCATCACATCATAAGTCCATGCCTGCTGTACATCTGCATAAAAGGAAGATGTTTTAATGGTGCCATTCTGTGCTGCATCAACAGTATAAGTTACATCATCTATATAGTTTTTACCTATTTTCTCAGTATCGCTATGTGCAATTGCCGTTACCGTCTTATCAATCACTACCGCATAGGCAAAATGAGAATTATCAGATATTTCCCGTTCCACAAAAGCCTGAAGATCTTCTATACTGCCTCCACTTTCCAATATCATTTCAGCCTGGTCAGCAACCTGAGTTGCTTCATTTATAAACTGACTGATCATGGCCTCAGAGACCTTACCATTTGCATCACTAACAGATGCAATTGTCATTACAACGAATCCAATAACTACCAGTAAGCCGGTAATAAAAGTAATCTTGATCTTCATAGAAACATTTTTTATAAATCCGATGGCTTTCATTTGTGTACCCCACTTTTTCATAAGTATATTTTTGCACAATTGGCTTTTTTGGCGATTATTGTGCAATAACTGTTAAATATAATTATATCTCGCCATTCAGCATTTATCAATTGGCGCTTTCTTGCGGCAAAACTACGATTTTTAAACTGTAGTTTATAGGAATAAAGATTGATGTAAAGTGACGGTTCAGCCTTGGCTACAGACCGAGCCAACTGTAGATTGGCAACTTGAAAAGAATAACGAATGTAACGAACAGGCAGTGGTGCGGGTATGTATCCTTTCATTGCCTGGGAACACGTATTAAAGCCACTTAATCATTCCAGACATTACCACAGCTATTCCGGGCAAGGATGCCAAAGCCATAAATGGCTTGAAAGGGACCTCAGAGCCAGGATGGCGATTGGTTCCGTTAGCGTAAGCTGCTGCAATCTAAATGGAATGATTTAGTGGCTTTTATACGTGCGAGCGGCAATGGAAGGATACACACCCGCACCATTGCCGTCTCGTTATAATTATTATTTGCAAGTTGCTAAACTACAGTCTAATTTTTGAACCCCTGCACATAAACAAAATTTTCATTATCCCGCTCCATTTGATAAGCCGGATCCAAAACTGCCTCTACAAATTCTTTCCCGTCTGTTTCCACCGATACTACCTTCATTTGTAAAGCCTCTTCCACATCAGCAACAGTTACGTCATCCAGAAATACCTGTTCTCCGGTACGAAGCATGTTAGCCGGAATCTGAAGAGTGTTTCCCAATTCTTTTCCCTGTTTTTTCTGTGTTTGTAACTGTTTGATCAGATCCTGACCTGTTACCAGACCAGACACAGTTATGGTTTCACCAAAGAAATCATTTCGTATACAGCAAACCGTGATGTGAACTGCCGGGAAAGCCTCCATGATCTGCTCTGACAGTCGACAGATTGTTGGATAAGCCAACACACCTGTTGCAATCGTCAATACTCTGGAAATGGATTCTTTTCGTTTTGAATAATCTTTTCTTATTACTTCCTGTTCCAAAGCCTCACGGAATTCCTCTAAGAGAAGTCGCATCATGCCGACACCGTTTTCCAGCTGAATATATCCATCATAACGATCTTCTTCCGGAAACTCTCTCTCTGCCGTAATATACCACTCATCACTGGCATGGATAAAATGCAATCCAAATTCCTCAAAATATGCCTGCTGATGAGCTTCGATCATGTCAATCACTGCACCCGCTTCTTCCTTTGTATACAGTTCCAGCGGATACAAGCCTTCCCTGAATTTGGAAATACCTGCCGGCACTACTGACACACTCCGCATAAAGGGCAGATATTTTGCCAGATCATTGATAGAACGCTCCAACTCAAGTCCATCATTTACATGTTTACATAACACGATCTGTCCATTCATCTCCACATGACCTTCATAAAGTTTATCCAGATATTGCAGCTTTTCTCCTGCAAAACGATTATTCAGCATTTTACAGCGGATCTCCGGGTTTGTACTCTGAACAGAGATATTAATCGGAGCCAGCTGCATTCGTATAATTCGGTCAATATCATCTTCCTGCATATTGGTCAGCGTTATATAATTTCCCTGTAAAAAAGAAAGTCTGGAATCATCATCCTTAAAATAAAGAGTATCTCTCATGCCGGGCGGCATCTGATCAATAAAACAGAAAATACATTTATTGCTGCAGGAACGATAATCGCTCATCAGGCTGTTTTCAAATTCAACTCCCAGGTCATCGTCATATTCCTTGTCAACCTCTAAAAGCCACTCTTCCCCATTCTGCTTTCTGATTAATACTTCTATATATTCATCCTTGATCATAAAACGATAGTCAAACACATCCTCTACCGGTTGATCGTTAATTGACAATAAGACATCTCCCGGTTCTATTTCCAATTCTTCTGCAATGGATCCCGGATATACCGTCTGAATTATGTGCTCTATTATCTTCTTGCTCAATTTATTTCCTCATTTCCTTCTGCCCGGCTTACTTTTGTATGACACCTTACCAGAATCCTGCAGCCACATTTGCCGTAGTCTTTCTGTCTTTTACATATTTTTATATCTGATCTAACAAGCCCTGGACGCCTTCTTTTTCATAAATGTCCTTATAATATCCCACTTCGTCTTTGATCAGTTCATCAATAACCTGCATACCTAACAGCTCCACAGGTGCCTTATCGTCTGTCATAAGATATTTACCCGGTACATACTCTACCATGTCACCTGACACAGTCTGCATCATAGTCACCAGATCCTGTCCTCCGGTAGGTGCATTTGCCGCCATATTACCTGTTTCGTAAGTGTTTATATTAGAAGCAAAGGTATCCAACATTTGATCTGACTGCGAAGCAAACAGTTCCCTATTGGTAGTACCTCTCACATCTGCTGTATAAACATTATCAAATACGTTTGAAATAGTATCTGCCAGATACTGGTTGATATTGCCTTCTCCCGTACCACGCATGTTCATATTTACCACCATAACACCGTCTTCGTTCAGATGATCTCTTACCATGGTAAAAAATTCTACCGAAGACATCTGAAAAGGAATGGTAATATCCTGATACGCATCCACCATGATCACGTCATACTTTTTATCAACTGCATTCAGATATGCCCTGCCATCATAAGTCGTCACCGCAACATCCTCCGGGAGTTTGAAATACTCCCTGGACAGATCTGTAATCTTCTCATCGATTTCCACGCCTTCGATCGCGGTATTGTCAAAATACTGTTCACACTGGGTCGCATATGTTCCGGAACCCATTCCCAGTATCAGCATGTCCAGGTTTTCCCTGTCAGCAATACCTGCCATAAAAGGGGCTGCCATAGCATAATCATAATACATTCCCGTCATACCCGGCTCTTTATTCAGAATAGACTGTACACCAAACAATACATTGGTAGACAGCATAATCTGGCTTGGTGTTTCTTTTACCTGTAAATAATTATAAACCGACTCTCCCTCATAGGTGAGGTCCTTTTCCCAGAATGCAAAACTGTCAGAAGCTCCCAGCACACAGCATCCTACAAACAATGCTGCAGCAACTGCCATGGTCTTCTTTCTGGCTTTCGTATTGATAAAATATAAACAGGCCAGTACCAGTAAAATACCGGAGAAGATTAAAAAAGTGACTGACGTTCCCACTGCCGGAATGGTCACAAAAGTTGGCATGAATGTTCCGATGATACTGCCAATTGTGTTGGATGCTCCCAGTGTTCCCACGATCTTACCGCTGTCTTCCAGGCTTTGCACTGTATATTTTGCCAGGGAAGGAGTAACTGTTCCCAACAGGAAAAGTGGGAACACGAAGATGACCATACAGGCAATAAAAGCTGCCCAGATCAGGAAATTACTGCTGACACTGAAAATCAGCAATGCTGAAATCCCCAAAATAATATATTTTCCTAAAACAGGAATTGCCGCAATCCAGATCGCAGCGATAATAATACGACGATAGAGAACATCCGGATTGGGATTCTTATCTGCGCTTCTGCCTCCGTAAATATTGCCCAGTGCCATGGCGATCATAATAGTACCGATGATAATGGTCCAAACGATCTGGGATGAACTGAAATAAGGTGCCAATAAACGGCTGGCTCCCAGTTCTACAGCCATAACGGACATACCTGCAAAAAATTCCGTAAGGTACAAATAATACTTGTTTGATAAAATTGTTTTTTCTTTCATAACTCCTCCAAAACACTATTTATTCTGAAATTTCGGGAATCCAATCAGAATAAAGATCACGCCAAATACCAGCATCAGCATGGAATACCAGTTGTACACCATAATATCCGTTGGTGTAATGCCAGCCAGTCCTCCTGCTACCAGAAGCTGTCCTGCATAAGGCAGCAATCCGTTAAATGCAGAGGAGAAAATATCCAGAATAGACGCAACTCTCTTTCTATCAATCTCAAACTTATCAGCAATATCTCTGGCAATTGGTCCTGCTGCAATGATGGAAACTGTATTATTGGTTGTTGCAATGTCTAACAGGCTGACCAGTGCTGCAATACTTAACTCGCCGCCCTTGGCACTCTTGGTTCCTGCTGTTAATTTTTCTAATAAATAATCAATACCACCCAGATACTGCATGAGTGCTACCATACCACCTACAAAGATGGTAATAACTGCCATATCCTCCATACCGGACATACCGTCATGGATGACTGTCAGAGACTGTAACCAGGTGAAATCTCCATGGATCACACCGATTAACATACCTGAGAACACACCCAGAGACATAACTGCCACTACGTTCATTCCCAGAATGGATAATACAATAACAAGTACATACGGAATCAGGTTTACTATATCAAAAGATCCCGGATTCTCAGTTACCATAGAACCACCTGAGAAGAAGAATAACAATACCACATTTAAAATAACGGCAGGAAGTACCATTAAAATATTCGTCTTGAACTTATCTTTCATCTCTACTTCCTGTGTTCTGGTAGCTGCAATGGTCGTATCGGAAATAAAGGAAAGATTATCTCCAAACATGGCTCCACCTACAACAATACCGCAGACCAGTGCAACGTTGATACCTGTTTTATTTGCTACCTCCACACCGATAGGAATCAGTGCAGCAACAGTACCCATGGATGTTCCCATGGAAAAACTGAGCAGACAGCCGATCAGGAACAGTCCGGGTAAAATCATATTGGACGGTAAAATTGTCAGACCAATATTTACGACAGAATCTACTGCATGCATGCTGTTGGCAACACCATAAAATGCACCTGCCAGAATATAAATCAATACAATCTGAATCAATGTGTAATCTCCGCCACCGCGGCACATAATATTTACTCTTTCCTCAAAGGAAACCTTCTTATCCTTTTCCGGATGAGGTAACAGCAGACCAATTCCCACTGCAATTATAATTCCCACCATAAGCGGCATATTATCAAAACTTCCTGTAAAAATACCAATTCCCATATAGATCACCAGAAATGCAATCAAGGGAAGCAAACCAACAATACTGCCTTTTGTCTTTTTGTCGTTCATTGTGTCCTCCAAATAGTTTCATTTTGTATATATTTTTTACACAAACAAAATTATATCAGATTTTCATGCAATAAAATACTCTTTTCCTGCATTAAACCATTAGAAGAACAGGAAGGGAGGCTTCTTAACATGTCGCAAACTGTTTTCAACCGATATGAGAAAAAATATCTGCTGTCTGAAACTGTCTATGAGAAACTGCGCTGTCGTCTGATGCAGTATATGGCAGAGGATGAATATGGACTTCACACAATCTGTAATATTTATTATGATACGCCAGATTCTTATTTGATTAGTCATTCCCTTGAAAAACCCATTTATAAGGAAAAGTTACGCCTGCGAAGTTATGGTGTACCAACCCTTGACACTCAGGTTTTTCTTGAAATCAAAAAGAAATACAAAGGTATCGTTAATAAACGACGTATTTCCTTATCTCTACAGGATGCCTGTATGTATCTGGAAATGGGAATTTATCCAAATGATGATTCTCAGATTTTGCGTGAGATTGATTTTTTAATAAATCGTTATAAGCTATCACGCAGCCTTTTTCTGGCATATGACCGAATTGCATTATACGCAAAAGATGATCCTGAATTCCGTGTTACCTTTGACCAGCATATCCGCAGTCGCAGAAATAATCTCTGCCTGGAATACGGGGATTGTGGTCGGTTGCTCCTGTCCGGTGACCAATATCTCATGGAAACCAAAGTACTGGGCGCAACTCCGCTCTGGTTTTCCGGTATTCTGTCTGATTTGCAAATTTACCCCATATCTTTTTCAAAATATGGGACTGTATATCAAAAAGAGAAAGGGCAAAAAGTATGTTAGTCAATTTGTTAGGAAGTATTTTTGTAGGAAAAGGTTATACTCCAGAATCCATCCTGTCTGCTATGATAATGGCACTATTTTTGGGATTGGTTATAACCCTTATTTATAAGACTTCCGGCGTCTATACCGGAAGCTTTGTGGTTATCTTAGCAATATTACCTTTTTTAGTGCAAACGATCATCATGATCGTCAATGGTAATCTTGGTACTTCAGTTGCGGAGCTTGGTGCCTTTGGTCTGGTAAGATTTCGAAGCATCCCGGGATCTGCCCGGGAAATCGGTTTTATCTTCTATGCCATGGCAATCGGGCTGGCAACCGGTATGGGTTTTTTGACCCTGGCACTTGTGATAACCGCAGTTGCCGGCGTAATGATTCTGCTATTAGAAAAAACCAGTTTTTCAGCCTCTGCTAACAATGAAAGGGAACTGCGTATCACCATCCCCGAGGATCTGAATTATAATGGTATATTCGATGATCTTTTCCTGGAATATACCAAACACACACAATTAGACCGGGTGAAAACCACCAATATGGGAACCATGTATGAATTATCCTATCGCACCAGGCTACGGGATCAGAACAGGGAAAAAGAATTTCTTGACGCACTACGCTGCCGAAACGGTAACCTGACCATTATCCTCGGTCTTGTTCCCCGCGAAAAGAATGAGCTATAATGATCAAAATAAGGCTTTTTACAGCCCCTAAGGAGAGCTTTTACGCTGGTATTTGCTGCTATGGCTTATGATGAGCCACCCCAAACAGAACCTGTTGAAATAGACGAAACCCTCTTTGCCCGAATCGGAAACGGAGAGCCCGATGCCTTTTGTGAACTTTATTATCAGACGCAAAACATCATCTATTCCTACACCCTTTCCCTTCTTCGAAATCAATGCGATGCGGAGGATACTCTGCAGGAGACCTATCTAAAAATCCGGTCTGCTGCCCATCTCTACCGACCGTTTGGAAAGCCTATGGCATGGATTTTCACCATAGCCAGAAATGTCTGTCTAATGAAATTCAGACAACAAAAACATCTGTCAGCCATGAATATTGAGAACGTCCCTGAACCATTGGATTTCAGTCAGATAGAAGACCGTGAAGACCGGGTTGTATTGGAAACTGCCTTCACTGTATTAACAGAAGAAGAAGTCCGGATTATTGTACTGCATGCCGTTTCCGGCTTAAAACACAGGGAAATCAGTTCTCTGTTAGAACTCCCCCTCTCAACTGTGCTCTCGAAATACAACCGAGGCATCAAAAAGCTCAGAAAGCAATTGGAAGGAGAATTTTCATGAATCATACAACAATGGAATTACATATAAAAAAAGCAATCAGTACTCTTGTTCCCGATCTGTCAAAACAGATATGGAATACCCCTGTTGAAAAAGCAACCGGCACAGAATGGTATCTGGACGGATTACCTAAAGCCAGAAATAAAACAAAAACAACCTTGCGGATTTTTTCTTCTCTTGCCGCTTGTCTGGCACTCTGCCTGGTTTCTTTTCTCTGGGTAGATATGTGAGTCCAGAACACTGTATCTCTGGACGTCAATCCCAGTATAGAGTTGCAAACCAACAGTCGCGATAAGGTCATCCGTGCACTGGCCATGAATCCTGATGGTGAAATCATCTTAAATAATATGAAATTAAACCACTTAAAACTGGATCTGGCCGTTGAGACTATTATAAATTCCATGGCAGAAAACGGATATCTTACAGCCGAAAAAAACGTAGTATTGCTCTCTGTAGACGGCAAAAATCCAGAAAAAGTCGATACACTCCGTTCCCAGCTTGCCCAGGAAATCAATACCAATCTGGTAAACCTCATTGGTGGTGGCAAAGTCCTGGATCAGGCCATACAGACAAGCGATGATCTGAAGAAACTGGCTGATGAATATGGCATTACGCCTGGAAAGGCTGCCTTAGTTCAAAAGCTAATTGCAGAAAATCCGAACTTGAAATATGCAGATCTTGCAGTTCTATCCATGCAGGATCTGTTACAAAAGCTGAAAACAGACGGCGTTAACATTGAAGATTATATCGACTTTATAGATGATACTCTGGATGATGACGCTCTGGAAGATGAACTGGATGATTTACTGGATGATTTAGATGATTTGAATGATTTGGACGATTTAGATGATCCAGATAACGATCTCAATGACAATCTCGATGATGATCCGGACGATATTTTAGACGATATTTCAGACGATATTTCAGACAATATTTCAGACGACGATACTGATGATGGCACGGATGCGCCGGATGATTTAGATGATGACCCAGACGAAGATACCGATGACCAGGATAAAGCACCACAAACCGACAGCAATCAGCTTCCAGCAAATAATAGCACTGCCATTGTAACAGATGGCGATGATAATAATTCCGACAATACCGGTTCTGGTAACAGCACCTCTGATGACAGCAGTTCTGATGACAGCAGTTCTGATGACAGCAGTTCTGATGACAGCAACTCAGATGATGGTGGCAATAGCGATGATAACAGTTCTTCTGATGATTAATTTTATTCATACACCGCGATATGATACATAAACGAAAAAACAGTTATTGACATATATCAATAACTGTTTTATGTTATATATTGTCAATAATAACACTGCTAGCCAGAGAAAGGAATCTGTCATGGCCCGACCCGGTAAATCACGTTTTGTGTGTCGTATGCCAATCTGCGGAGAATTTTATCCTGCAAATACAGACTTGCAAACCACGATACAGATCATGCTGTCTGTGGAAGAATATGAAACCATCAGATTAATTGATTATGAAGGAAAGAATCAGCAGGAAGCTGCCGCTCAAATGAATGTTTCCCGCGCAACAATTCAAACCCTATATGCGTCAGCCAGACAAAAAATATCTCGTTTTCTGGTGGAAGGTACCCGACTGACAATTGATGGCGGAAGCTATGAATTATGTGGTTTTCCAAAACAGTGCGCATTTGAAAGAAAAGGAGACTCTACTATGAAAATTGCAGTAACTTATGAAAACGGACAGGTGTTCCAGCACTTTGGACACACAGAACAATTTAAGGTATACACCGTAGAAGATGGAAAAATCGTTTCTTCTGAAATCGTAGACACAAACGGACAGGGACATGGTGCCCTTGCAGGATTTTTGTTTGATGGTGGTATCTCCACCCTGATCTGCGGCGGTATCGGCGGTGGTGCCAGAAATGCATTACAGGAAGCCGGCATTACACTTTATCCCGGCGCATCCGGCGATGCCGATGCACAGGTGGAATCCTTCTTACAGGGTAAATTGCAATATGACCCCGAGACCATGTGCAATCATCATTCCCATGAAGAGGGGCATAGTTGCGGCGAGCATGGATGCCACTAAACTGCAGGTTAGCAACTAAAAAAATAATATTTATAATGAGACGGCAATGGTGTGGGTGTGTATCCTTCCATTGCCGTTTACACGTATAAAAGCCACTAAATCATTCCATTTAGATTGCAGCTGCTTACGCTA
>JAQUUX010000067.1 GCA_028693705.1 Lachnospiraceae bacterium
TCAATATCAGCAACGAAAAAAGCATGCAGTCATACACGGCACGCTGTAGTAGATATAAAAATAAATATACGAATTTAGTTTGCGGCAAAACTGCAGTAGGTAGGAACTATAATTTGCCGCGTGACACGGAAGCAGATAAACAAGTCATAGTAGATCTGTTAGATACCTTACGGGCAAATCTGGAACATTGTGTGGGTATGGCTGCCAATATGATCGGGGTGAAAAAACAGATCATAGTAGTCAGTGCCGGCATGCTGCAGTTTGTCATGGTAAATCCCGTGATTATTAGAAAGAGTAAATCATTTGAAACGGAAGAAGGTTGTCTGTCTTTGCCAGGAGTCCGTAAAACCACCAGATATGAAGAAATTGAAGTGGAATATCTGGATCAGGACTTTAAACGCAGGAAAGATAAGTATTCCGGATGGACTGCGCAGATTATTCAACATGAAGTGGATCACTGCAATGGGGTGTTGATATAAGTCAAATTGAACTTTACAGATCTTAAGATATAGCATAAAATAATCATACAAATCATCAAATCATTTCGAAAAAAATAACTATGTCTAATTTTCATTCTGCACTCATTATACAGTTTTGTATTAGTCGTGCAAATAATCAGGTATTTAAACAAAATATATAGTGAAAGGCGGAACGTTTTGACAGAGAATATACTTATCGATGATCAAAATATGAATTTCATTTCTAAAACTGATCAAAAAATAGGAATTAGTGAAACTGGGATTACCAATTTGATTTATGTATTTCGTGGACAACAGGTAATGTTAGATTGCGATTTAAAGAGAATGTATCGAATAGAAACTAAAGTTTTCAACCAAGCTGTAAAAAGAAATATTGATCGCTTTCCTGAAAATTTTAGATTTCAACTTAGCAAAGAAGAATATGAATCTTTGAGGTCACATATTGTGACCTCAAATGGGAAGGGTGGACGCCGTTATTTGCCGTACGTTTTTTCAGAGCAAGGAATCGCGATGCTTTCAGCTGTTCTAAAGAGTGATATTGTATACGAATAAACGAACGAGTTTGACAGATAAGGATGTTGAGATTCTCAATAGGCAATATTATAATTTAGAAGTAAAATATACAAATATATTTCATGATCGTTTTATGATATTGGATAGAAAAATTGTTTATCATATAGGCGCGTCTGTTAAAGATGCAGGAAAAAAATGTTTTGGAATAAGCTTTATTGAAGACGCAAAAATCTCAAAAGCTATTTTAAATCAAGTGGAAGATAAAGAGTGAAATATAACATGAAAATATATATAGACGCGGATGCCTGCCCGGTGGTAGGTATTGTAGAAGAAATAGCAGAAAAACATAACATATCGGTTACACTTTTATGTGACACCAATCATGTTATGAATTCTGCTTACAGTGAAGTGAAGATCATCGGAGCAGGCGCAGATGCTGTGGATTTTGCACTGATCAGTATTTGCCACAGAGGAGACTTGGTGGTGACGCAGGATTATGGTGTGGCAGCAATGGCACTGGGGAAAGGTGCTTATGCTATTCATCAGTCGGGCAAATGGTATACGAATGACAATATCGATCAGATGCTGATGGAACGACATTTGAATAAGAAAGCACGTCGATCTTCCGGTAAAAGTCATACAAAAGGACCTAAAAAGCGAACCAGGGAAGATGATGAACATTTTGCAGATTCCTTTGAACGATTGATTCTGACAGCAATGGAAAGTGAAACAAAGGCTGAACAGGAATAAGGAGTGCATGAAGGTTATGTGCAGCAGATATTTTATTGACTCAGAAATACTATATACGCTGGAAAGAAACGATACATCAAATACTTATAAAGATATTTTTCAAGAGGGTGATATTCATCCAGCAGATACAGCACCGGTACTGGCGGACAGGATTGCAATAGGCGGAGCTATGACAAGTCTGCAGAAGGGTAAGCAGGATGGCTTGCGTTTTCAAAATCCGGAAGTACGAGAGATGAAATGGGGATTTCCGTCTGCGCAGAGTAATCAGCTGATGATCAACGCCAGGGCAGAAACGGTTTTGGAGAAGCGAAGCTTTTCAGAGAGTGTTTTACATCGAAGATGTGCGATTCCAGCGAGACAATTTTATGAGTGGGATCAAAATAAGAATAAATTTATATTTAACTGTTTACCCAATATTGAGAAAACTACGAATGTTTTGAAAAGCACGGATGACATATCTGGCCAGGAATCGATTATGTACATGGCAGGATTCTATCAGCTATTTGATGATGGGGAACACTTTGTCATCATAACGACACAGGCAAATGAAACCATGAGTCAGATACATGACAGAATGCCATTACTTTTAACAGAAGATGAAATGAAGGACTGGATATATGATGATAATAAAATTAGAATATTATTAAAAAATAAACTTTTGAAATTAGAGTGTAAAATGGAAAATAAGAAAGAGGTCCTGAAAAGCAAAGAATACAAACAACTTTCTTTATTTGAATTTATTTGAGATTATTTAATTAACAAGTCCCATTTATAGCCCTTTATATTTGTTATCCTACAGTCAACAAATAAGACTGGAGGAAACAAATATGAAGGGTTTTAATGTGGAAGCAGGTTATATGGGATATGTCAGTGGACGTTACATGTTGTTTGCCAGTGAGACGGATTACAGGGATTATATGGAAGAAGATTAAGAAAATTACGCTATTGTTTGCAAAAGAAAACAATTTGCCCCTGTCTCCGCCTTGAAATGAAATATGAAAAACGCTATCATTTAATGGGCATTTTCATTAGAAATGCTGAAAAAAGCGATACAAAAGAATTTTGAGGGATACAAGGGAGAATATATTATTATGGATCAGATCAGACCAAAATTATGGGATACGCTGAAAACGTATAACAAAGAACAGTTTATTAAAGATGTTATTGCAGGTCTCATTGTTGCTATTATAGCCCTGCCACTTTCGATAGCCTTGGCATTGGCATCAGGAGTAACACCGGAAAAAGGTATTTATACAGCCATTCTTGCCGGATTTTTAATTTCCTTTTTAGGTGGTTCCAAGGTGCAGATTGCCGGACCGACAGCAGCCTTCGCCACCATCGTAGCAGGAATTGTTGCTGAAAGCGGTATGGATGGTCTGATCGTAGCGACTATCATGGCAGGTATTATTTTGATCCTGATGGGTGTGTTCCGCATGGGATCTCTGATTAAGTTCATACCATATACGATTACGACAGGTTTTACTGCCGGTATTGCAGTGACGATTCTGGTTGGTCAGATCAAGGACTTTCTGGGACTGTCTGTTGTATCAGAAGAGCCGTTGATTGAAACAATGGATAAATTATCCTATGATATTAAATTTTTAAATACCATTAACTGGCAGGCACTGATCGTTGGTGGCGTTTGTCTTGCTATTCTGATCATTTGGCCAATGATTAATAAGGTGATTCCCGGTTCTTTGATCGCAGTTATTGCAGGAATTGCCATGGTATCCGGTTTACATATGGAAGTAAATACGATTGGTGATTTGTATACGATCAGCAACCAGCTTCCTTCCTTCCAGATGCCAAATATTTCATTTGCCTTGATTCAGAAGGAATTGCCGGATGCATTTACTATTGCGGTATTGGCAGCAATTGAGTCCTTATTATCCTGTGTTGTTGCGGACAGTATGATCAATGACAGACACCGTTCCAATACGGAACTGGTAGCACAGGGTGTCGGTAACGTGGTATCCGTGTTGTTTGGCGGTATCCCGGCTACCGGAGCAATTGCCAGAACTGCTGCTAATATTAAAAATGGTGGTAAAACACCAGTTGCTGGTATGGTACATTCTGTTACATTGGTATTGGTTTTGGTTGTCCTGATGCCATATGCTGCTTTGATTCCAATGCCTACGATTGCCGCTATTTTGTTTATCGTAGCCTATAACATGTGCGGCTGGAGACAGTTTGTATATCTTTGCAAGACTTCACCGAAGAGTGATATTATTGTCCTGGTAGTTACATTTGTGTTAACTGTAGTGTTTGATCTTGTTATCGCTATTGAAGCAGGTATGATCATGGCAGCACTTCTGTTCATGAAGCGTATGAGTGAAGAAACTGAAATAGCGGGCTGGAAATATATTGATGATGAAACTGATCAGGATAAGATTGCATTGAAACAGGTTCCGAAGAATACACTTGTTTATGAAATTAGTGGACCAATGTTCTTTGGTGCGGCAGATAAGATTCTGGAAATTTCTCTTTCTGAAGATGATAATTGCCTGATCCTTCGTATGAGAAGTGTTAATGCTATTGATGCAACAGCACTTCATGCGTTGGAACAATTATTAGCAGAATGTAAGCATAAGAATATTACTTTGATTTTATCTCATGTAAATGAGCAGCCATTCCGTATGATGCAGAAGGCCGGATTTATTGATAATATTGGTGCTGAAAAAGTATGTGATCATATCGATGACGCACTTGCATTGGCAGGCACATACTTGAACGCTGAAAAGTAATATGTTAGACTAGGAGACATTGAAACAGAACTGCCGGCTATGAGAAGAGAAACGTATAGCAAACTTTAGTAATGGCAGGATGGAGAAATATCTCATGAAAAAATTGTTGAAAAGTTTCACGCAAACACAGTTGATTTCTGTTAGCTTTTTACTGGTAATACTGGTAGGAACATTTCTTTTGATGCTGCCGGTTTCTTCCAGAGCAGGTGAGTGGACATCCTTTTTGGATTCGTTGTTTACCTCTACCAGCGCGACTTGTGTGACGGGACTTATCGTATTTGATACTTATACACACTGGTCGCTGTTTGGCCAGTGTGTTATTTTATTGCTGATTCAGATCGGTGGATTGGGAGGCATGACACTGATTACCTTATTTGTTATGGTGCTCAGAAAGCGGATTTCTCTGCAATCCAGAAAGCTGATGATGCAGTCAGCCGGGATTATGGACAATGCCAATGTGCTGATTATCTTAAAACAGATTGCGATTGGTACGGCAGTTTTTGAGGGGATTGGATTTGTATTGTTAGCAACCCAGTTTATCCCGGAATTTGGATGGAAGTTTGGCATATTTGCATCGCTTTTTCATGCCATATCAGCATTTTGTAATGCCGGATTTGATTTGTTCGGGCGAATTTCACCGTGCAGTTCTTTGACTTATTTTAGCAATAATGTAGTAGTGAACCTGACGATAATAGGGTTGATAGTAATTGGTGGAATTGGATTTTTGGTCTGGAATGACATTTATTTTAATAAAGGACATTTAAAAAAATACCAGCTTCATACAAAGGTTGTATTGACTGCAACGGCAATATTGATTGGAGTAGGCTGGATATTGTTTTTTATAACAGAGCGTAATAACGCATTTGCAGGCAGATCACTTCCGAGTCAGATTCTGTGTGCACTGTTTCAATCTGTTACAACCAGAACAGCAGGATTTAATACAGTAGATTATGCCAATCTGTCGGAGAGTGGACAGCTGTTGACGATGATCCTTATGCTGATTGGAGGAAGCCCGGGTTCAACAGCCGGAGGCGTCAAGACAACGACCTTCATGCTGTTAATTGTCATGGCAGTGGCAGCAGCTAAGAATAAACCTACTACGATTTTCCATTACAGTATTGATCGTGATACAATGAGACAGGCGACTTCCATAGCTACTATTTATTTATTCCTGGTTATGGCCGGGGCGATGGCGCTTTGTATGTGGGAACCGTTTCCCATGTCGGATATTTTATTTGAAGCAACCTCGGCAATCGGTACGGTTGGCCTGACAATGGGTATTACAGGATCACTTAGTGCATATTCAAAGATATTAATAGCTCTACTGATGTATATAGGCAGAATCGGTGGTCTTTCTTTTGCGCTGAGTTTATCAGAGCAGCGAAGACAGGCACCAATGAGAAGACCTTATGGAAAGATTTCAATCGGTTAACATAATAAATGGAGGGTTTCATATGAAATCAATTTTAATTATTGGATTAGGACGTTTGGGAAGACATCTGGCTACTAAGATGCAGCAATTAGGAAATGAAGTCATGGTAATTGACCAGGAGGCATCTATAGTAGAGGGGTTATCAGTTACTTTTACGGATGCTAATATTGGTGACTGTACCAACGAGAATGTTATCCGGGCACTTGGTGTCAATAATTTTGATATCTGTTTTGTAACCATTGGAGATGATTTTCAGTCATCTCTGGTCATCACTTCTTTACTGAAAAAATATAATGCTAAAATGGTAGTGGCCAAAGCGAAACAGGATATTCAGGCAGATCTGCTTCGAAAAATTGGAGCAGATGAAGTTGTTTATCCGGAGTTGGAAGTGGCTGAAAAGCTGGCGGTTAGATATAATGCAGATAACATTTTTGATTTTATTCGATTAACAGATGAATATTTCATTTATGAGATTCCAATCCACGCAAGCTGGAAAGGACGCACCATTATGGATTTGAATGTGCGAAAGAAATATAATATCAACATCATCGCCATAAAAGAGCAGGACAATTTGCAGCCAAGCCCGGCGGCAGACTATCGGTTTAAGGCGGATGATCATATTATTGTAATTGGTAAGTCGGAGGATGTGTTTAAGCTTACCGCACAGAAGTAAAATGCTACTTCTGTGAAGTAAAAAGCTACTTCCGTAAAGTGAAAAATCGCGAACCCATTATTAGCACTGCAAATTTGAGGAAAATTTGCAGTGTTTTTTTACGTGCATTTTAATCGACGGGTGTCTGAGAGAGTAGTTTAATGATAGTAAGATAAATAATGTATAAAAAATTATTAACGAAAAATCTTGTCGGGGGGAAATAAAATGATCAAAAAAAATAATGGGTTAATTGCAACACATGAACATATTACACACAGATTCTTTTCGAGTGATGTAAATGAACAAAGAAGAATTCTGGAGAAATGCAGGACCTTGGGAGAAAATGGCGAAGAGAGTATTTCTCATATAGTGGCAGTGCCAATTGATTTTATCTCCAATGACGATATTGTTGAATGTGAAAGCGAATGGCAGCGGATTGAACCCGGGTTTATACGCAGGGCAGTTGGAACTCATCCGGTTTGGGTACAGGAACTGACGGAAAACAGGTTTCAACATTTGAGAGAACTGGCTGGTGCGGGGACTGAGTGGGCTGATCTACCCTGGGAAAGTGCCCGTACAGAACCTGCAGTTGCAATTGGTGAGACCGGTCTGGATTATTATCGTTCCGGGGAAAACAAAAATAAACAGAAATACTGGTTTCAGAAATTTGTTGAATTAAGTCTGGAGAAGAAACTGCCTCTTATTTTACATGTACGAGATAGCGTAGATAACAATGCAGAAGTAGAGAAGCAGGGCATCAGCACAGATAGTGCGTGGATGGATACACTCCAGATTTTGGATTCATATCGGGATGAAAATCATTTGAGTACAGAACCGGAAAAAACACCTTGGGGTGTACTCCATTGTTGTACAGTTCATACATCTCACGCTTAACAGCCAGCTCTGTCAGATTTTTAGAAGCATAGCCATCTGTTCCGGAAGCCGCGGTCGAATGCAGAAGAGATTGTAAACAAATTTCAACTTCGTCATTCGTCATATTATTCATGTTACGTTCGATTGCGGAGCCAAAGTCTAATAAAACCAGTACACCTTCTGTATCGTTTGAACCATTTGCCTGCAAATAGCAGTTGTTTTCTTTTATATCAAGATGGAGATAGCCGGCCTCATGGATGTAGTCCAGCGATTTTCTCAATTTATCCAGCAATTCAATTGCCTTAGTAAACGGAATACCATGTCTGTTTTTTACCATATATTCCGTTGCCAGTTCGGACAACATTTTGCCATGAACTGTTTCGATTCGAAAATAGTTTGTTGGCTTCTTTTGGTTATCACGCTGACTATCCGGTATGTTTCCTGCCAATTTTTCAGAAGGAATAGGACTGCTGTAAAATGCATAGGGATTGTTATTTTCAATTCCCGCATACTTCAAATCACATACCTTTTGTGTAATGAAGATTTCTCGTTCTTTGCAGTTTTGAAGAAGTGCTTCTTGTTGCTGATCCTGGCGGGATACCATCAATACACCGGTATTTGGATTTCGATTATAACGTGTTATATCAGCTGTCGGATAAAACTCTTTGACAATCAGATATCGCCCCACATTAGAAGCGCTCCTAATCCCGCTTTCTTTTGCCAGGTAGCACAAAGAAGTCCCTCCTCTGCCGAGAAGTTTTAGTATTTCAATTGTATCTGTTAGTTTTCGGGTTCCTGTTTCTCCATTGAGGAACGAACTTCTGTTATCGTCCATGTGCTGTATCACATCTCCCCATACATATATTTTCTTATTTATTTACATATTTCTCTTATTTCATCATACTTTAATAATAAATAGTATCCTATCTTTTTTCTTACAAAGGAGATTTCTTTATGAAAGAAAAAGCTTATTATACATTGTCTGAGGACACTTCTACCAAATTTGCAGAAGTGATCGTCAAACGGATTCCACATCAATTTGATTCTGCAATGATTGACTACGCCAATGAAAATTTACTGACTTTTTTCCCCGGCACGTTTAAAGCCTCTCTTACTAAGATCAATAAACTGCTGCCCGGTAAAAAGAAACCTGCCCTTACTCCGATGGATTTTCACCTGACTGCCAGGCTTAATATGTATCAGTTTTGCATCTTTCTGGCTTTTCTCACACATGATAAAACAGCAGTCAAAGCATCTATGCCTATTATCTTCACAGACGAAGAACTTTCGAGCCGCGAAAGGATCAAAGCAGCCGGAGGGATGCCTCCTTCAGAATATGTAATTTTTCTGGGAGATCTGTTACTTGCCCTAAATTATTCGCGCTTAAATCCTGCGCTCCTGCAAGACGGAATCCTCTTTTACTGTCTTTCAACAGAAGAGAACTATTCTTCTTATTTGCGAAAAAGGCAGGAGACCACGTCTGCCAATTTAGGATCAGTAATTCCAACACCAATACGCAATACCGTAAGACGACATCAATTATATGAAGCAATCTCACTTCAGCTTAATGCTCTTGAAACTTATTAAGCAGATAAAATAGATAGCTCTGAGCGGAAATTGCTGGATCGTTATTCCACCGTAAAGGCAGACGGCTTTTATAGCAGGCAATTAAATACTGCTATCAAAAATCGAAATCTTTCTCTATATACAAGTGATGCGAAGTTGGCAGGTTTCAATAATATCCGACGATACTACCTAAACAGACTTCTCTTATGGCTTTCAGAAGCTACCGGTCTGCTGGAGGAAGAAAACAAGAAAGATACTTATATTTTTATTCCGGATTTAACGAATGACTTTGTTTCCTGCTTTAATGAAAATCTGGAAGTTCTTTTTTGTAAACCAAGTATTATTTTATGGGAATATCTATATGAAAATTATTCAAAGAAAAACGATAAAACCGCTTCCGCTTTCTCTGATACAATTGTAAACGAACTTAATAAATCTGAATCATTATCCTTATCCATCCAGGATAGCGAAAGGTTACAACAATATTTATTGTACTGTAATCGTAAACGCTTGAACCTTATACTCCTCTATAATCGGGATATTTTAAAGAAAGAAAAAATAAGTACGGAGATTTCTGACAAAGACGATCCGGATATGATGAAAGAATTAGTTCCCTGGATTAATAATTCAGCCTTCCAGACACGGAATACGCCAAGTGAATCATTAAGTAAAACTATTCGAGAAATGATATTAGGTCAAAGAGAAGTACCTATCGAGTTTTTACTTTTATTCTGTGTGTACTGCTTTAAAAAATTGACAACTGCCGGTTTTGACGAGGCAGTTGCCAAACGACTGGGTCTCGAAAACAACAATCAATCAAAGGTTAAAAACATTGCAAGAGACTATATAGAACAACATTTATTGTTTAACTGTAGATTCTCCGGAACGTTAAATCTCAACGATCCTTTTGAGAAAATGATTTCTGATTTGCTGAATGACCTTTCTTCTGATCGGGTTGACCAGTTCTACAAGGATATCTCAGACTTTGTCATGCAAAGTGTATTGGATGGTGGAGGCAATCCACTATATGATATCTTTCTGTATTCTGAAATCTATTCACCCGGCAAGTTTTCAAAGAAGTAACACCTGTGATTCAAAATATTCCATAGAAAAAGCGCTTATTTCATCTTTGCATGAGAGAAATAAGCGCTTTTATTATTTACATATTATAGCTTAATTATTTAACACAATAGGAATCGAAGATTACAGAGCTTTAACAGCAGCAATCAAATCTTCTTTTGTCAGGCCATATTCTGCAAACAATTCATCAGGTTTACCGGACTGACCAAACTTATCCTGAACACCTAATTTCTTAAAGGAGTAAGAACCCTGTCCCATTAAGACATCAGATACAGCATCACCTAAGCCGCCGATAACGGAATGCTCTTCGAAGGTAATAACCTTTTTGCATTTGTTAGCATAAGTAAGAACGGTTTCGCGATCAATAGGTTTGATCGTATGAACGTTAACAACAGCAAGTTTAATGCCTTCAGCTTCTAATTCTTTTGCAGCATCCAAAGCGATTGGAACCATGGTTCCACAGGCAAATACAACTGCATCAGAGCCTTCATTTAATACGTTTGCTTTGCCGATTTCAAATGGCATATCCATATCCAGGATAGGAGATGGACAACGAGCAAATCTAAGGTAAACAGGACCCTGTAAATCAGCAGCAGCGAAAACTGCTTTTCTGGCTTCGTTAGCATCACAAGGAACGATAACTGTCATACCCGGGATAACTCTCATCAGAGCGATATCTTCAATAGACTGATGAGAACCGCCATCTTCACCAACACAGATACCGGCATGTGTCATAGCCAGTTTTACATTGAAATTAGGATATGCAACAGAGTTACGAACCTGCTCATAAGCACGGCCTGCACCAAACATAGCGAAGGTGGAAGCAAAAGGAACAAATCCCTGTGTAGAAAGTCCGGCAGCGATGGAAACCATGTTAGCTTCTGCGATACCACAGTTGAAGAAACGTTCCGGATATTTATCTAAGAACTTAGCCGTCTGGGTTGCATGCGCAAGATCGGCGTCTAAAACTACTACTTTATCATTTTTTCCGCCAAGTTCAGCAAGTGCTTCACCATAGGCAATACGGATAGCTTTCATTTCACTCATAATTAGACCTCCAGTTCTTTCAGAGCCTGTGCTCGTTGTTCTTCGTTAGGAGCTGCACCATGCCAGTTGACCTGATTCTCCATAAAGGAAACGCCCTTACCTTTAACAGTCTTGGCAATAATCATTTTAGGCTTGCCGCTTACCGGTGTATTGACAGCATCTAAGATTGCCTGAATATCATGTCCGTCTACTTCAAATACTTCATATCCAAAGGAAGCAAATTTTGCGTGGATATCACCAAGTGACATAACTTCGTCATTGGTTCCGTCGATCTGCAGACCATTGTGATCAAGGAATACAGTTAAGTTGTCAAGTTTGTAGTTAGCAGCAAACATGGATGCTTCCCAAACCTGACCTTCCTGGCATTCGCCATCGCCGAGGATGGTGTAAACCTGTGTATCCTTCTTTGCTGTCTTAGCGCCAAGAGCCATACCTGTTGCAATAGAGATTCCCTGTCCAAGAGAACCGGTAGAAGCTTCTACACCGGGGCATTTCTTGGTATCAGGATGTCCCTGCAGGATGCTGTGCAGCTGACGGAAGTTCTTAAATTCTGCTTTATCGAAATATCCCATCTCTCCTAAAATAGCATACTGACAAGGTGCAGCATGTCCTTTGGAAAGTAAAAATAAGTCTCTGTTTGGATCTTTAGGATTCTGAGAGTTTGTTCTCATCTTTCCATAATAAAGAGCTACCATAATTTCAACAACGGAAAGAGATCCGCCCGGATGTCCGGAGCCGGCGTCTGCTAACATGTTGATTATGTCACGTCTGATGATGGTACATTGCTTTTCCATTTCTTTAACGTTCATGTTAAAATTCCTCCATAGGGTCCACTTCAATAGTGTATTGGTGGTTATTCATATTGTTTTAAATGTCATACAATCATACAATTGAACAATCCATAGTCATGATAACAAGGCTATCTGGAAAAGTCAATTGATTATAGAAAAGATTTTGAAAAGTACAGTTATTGACAGACGTCGGATTAAATGGTATCTTGAGATTGTATAATGTCCGACAATGTGCAGGATGATGAAAAAGTAATTTGATAAAGTATTGACGATTTGAGAGGGTGACTTTATGGATACAGTAAAACGAGTGCCAATTGTTCAGCAAGTCGTTGAAAGTATTAAGGAATATATGTTTTCGGGGGATGTAAATCCGGGGGATAAGCTTCCTGCTGAGAAGGAGCTTTGCGAAAAACTTGGTGTTGGCCGTGGTACGATTCGTGAAGCGTTCCGAATGTTACAGGCAACAGGTTATGTGGAGATTAAGCCGGGGCGTGGTGCTTTCGTAGCCAGAACCAGTGAAATCGAGATGTCCGAAGTTGTGAACTGGATCTCTGAGCATGAGGTGGAAACAAAGGATTTTAATGAAGTCAGAATGGCGATTGAACCGTTGGCAGTACGCTATGCGATTGAACGCTGTACAGATGCAGAAGTCCTGAATTTGCAGCGTATCCACAATAATTTTATGGAAGCTGTAGAGGAAAATGATGTTCCTAAGATAGTACTTTTAGACGAAGAGTTCCATAGTACAATTGTTGAGTACAGTAAGAATAAACTGCTGATTAGTATTATGAAGCAGATCAATCACTATTTGAAGAGCTTTAGAAGTAAAACCTTCTATATCCCAACAAATGCAAAAAATGCAATCAAACCTCATTCAGAGATTATGGCTGCTTTCGTAGAACGTAATCACGAAAAAGGAGAGGCTAACATGATACAGCATTTGCAGTCAGTCCTGGTGGATATGGAAAAATCAAAAAGCTAGTATAAATGGTCATAAGTTGTAGAAAACAGCTTGTGACCATTTTCTTTTTTAGTAATTATTCACAAAAAATAATTCCAAACTATAGCGGTTATTGACATAGACATTTTGTCGGACAATTGTTAACATTATATTGCACGTAAGACATCATACAATCATACAATGCAAAAGCAAAATTGATGTAATGTGAAGGAGGATATTATTCATGAAGAAAAAAGTCATTTCTATTGCACTGTGCTTAACCACAGTTGCAACTCTGTTAGCTGGTTGCGGTTCTACAGCATCCACTACAGCTCCAGCAGAGACACCGGCAGCAGAAATAGAGACTGCAGCAGATACTGCTGAAACAACTGCTGCTACAGAAGCAGCAAGTGATATTGAACCAGTTACTTTAACGGTTTATTCCCCAGGTAATGAAACATCTGTACCAACAAAGACTATTATCAAATATGCTGAACTCGTTGCGGAAGCTTCCGGCGGTGCTATTACACTTGATGTACACCACTCCGGAGAATTAGGAAACGATGCAGAAGCATTACAGTCCGCTCGTATGGGTACCATTGATATTGTCTTTGCAGGTACATCCGGATATACAGAATTCTATGATGACGCAAAGATCCTGGATCTTCCTTTCCTGTTTGACTCTGCTGAAGAAGCATATGAAGTAGTTAACAGTGAAATCGGTGAGAAGATCTTCGCAGATCTCCCATCTGTAGGACTTGAGTATCTTGCTGAAGGTGATAACGGTATGAGACAGATCTCTACTACCAACAAACCTGTTCATACAGCAGCAGATGTTAAGGGCTTAAAGCTTCGTGTTCCTACCAGCCAGATGTATCTGGATTGCTGGCAGAAACTGGGTGCTAACCCAATCGCTCTTGCTTTGAACGAACTGGCAGTTGCTTTATCTAACGGTACAGCAGAAGGTCAGGATAACGCTACTTATCACTTAGTTGCAAATGCAACATACGATGACATCAAAAATTTCAGCTTCATCAACTATATGTGGATGGGCTGTACAATGTCTGCAAACTCAGTATCATGGAGCAAATTATCTCCAGAAGTACAGGCTATCTTAAAAGAGCAGGCAGTTGTAGCTGCTAAATATTCCTTCGATACAATCGCTGAGGATAACAAGACAGCACAGGCAACATTGGAAGAAGCTGGTGTCATATTCGATATGGAACCAGATATCCAGAGCTTCAAAGATGCATTAGGCATGCCTGATTATTATCAGAACTATGCTGAAGAGCCTTGGTTCAACCAGGAAACTCTTGATGCAATCTTAGCACACTAAGAATACTTGGGTCATCCCCTTGGATGAAGGGCGAAAGCCCCTTATCTGAGGGGATGATTTTTTTATCAAAAATAAGGATGAGGAGTGAAACGCGTGAAAGCATTTAAAGCAGTAATTGATTTCATAGTGAAAGTCGTTTCGGGAATAGAAATGCTTTTGATCAGTGCCATTGTCGTGCTGATTGTTCTCGAACTGCTCTTGAGAAATATATTAAATACATCATTGCATGTTACAACAGAATTATGCGGATTCTTGTTTATGTGGTTGGCATTTTTAGGGTTAATTGTGCTATTTGAGCGGGAAGGTCTGATTGCACTGGATATTTTATCTGCCAGAGCAAACGGTAAAGTTGCACTGATTTTCTGGTATATCAATAAGGTTTTCAGCTTGGGACTTGGTGTGGTTATGGTAGTTGCTTATATTGGTTTGTATCCATATGTAAGCACCAGTTACTTCTCCAGTATGCCCTGGCTCACAAAAGGTTGGCATTTCCTTCCAATGGCAGTTGCCGGTGGCTTCCTTGCCTTGGATAGTTTGTATAAAATTTTAGCAAAATTATTAAAAGTGGAAGATAAGAAGGAGGTAGAAAAAGCATGACCATATTCTTTGTTTCTTTTATCATCCTTTTACTGGTCGGCGTGCCAATCAGTATTTCCATCGGAGCAAGTGCAATTTTAGGTTGTTTTGCTTTGGATTATCCATTAATGGTTATCGGACAGAAGATGACTACAGGTATTGATTCATTCCTGTTAATCGCCATTCCGTTATTTGTATTGGCAGGTAACCTGATGAATGCTGGTAAGATCACAGAGAAGATCTTTGATTTCTGTCAGGAACTGGTAGGCTGGATCCCTGGTGGTCTTGGTCATGCCAATGTAGCTGCAAGTATTATCTTTGCCGGTATGTCCGGTAGTGCTGCTGCAGATGCAGGCGGACTTGGTACCATTGAAATGGAAGCCATGACCAAGAATGGCTACGATGAAGATTTCTCAGCTGCTGTTACTGCTGCTTCCTCTGTTATCGGACCTATTTTCCCACCAAGTATTCCGCTGATCATCTATGGTTCTGTTGCCAGTGTCAGTGTGGCAAAACTTTTCATGGGTGGCGTATTGCCTGGTCTGTTAATGGGTGTTGCTCTGATGATCCTGGTACTGATCTTTGCAATTAAAAGAGGATATCCGAGAACCAAGTTTAATGTTAAAAACCTGGTAAAACAGTTTTTCAGTTCTGTATTATCACTGATCACACCATTGATTATTCTGGCTGGCTTCACAACAGGTATTTTTACACCTACAGAAGCTTCCAGTATAGCTGTTATTTATTCTTTCTTTATTGCATTACTTGTATATAAAACTTTGGATTTCAAGAGCTTTAAGAAATGTCTGCTAGATTCAGCTTTGACATCAGCAAATACATTATTTATCATTGGTACTTCAACATTATTTACGTATGTAATGGTAAAAGAAGGTATTTCCGCACAGATCGCAGATTTGATTTTGGGTGTAAGCTCAAATCCTGCCGTTATCTTACTGGTAATCAATGTTATTCTGTTACTGCTTGGTATGTTCATGGAGCCTGGTGCAATTCTGACACTGATGCTTCCTGTATTATTACCTATTGTAAATAGTCTTGGATTAGATCTGGTTCACTTCGGTGTTGTTATGGTATTGAACCTGATGATTGGTCAGGTTACACCACCTTTTGGTGTGTGCCTGTTTATTATCTCCGATGTTTCCAAGGTGAAGCTGGAGCGGCTGTATAAATCTATATGTCCATTCCTGATTCCATTAATCGTGGTACTTGTAATGTGTACCTACATTCCTGGTATTGTTACCTGGTTGCCGTATGCATTATTAGGTAAATAAACTTTCTTCTCCATATCAAAATATTTTTTTAGTAAACAAAAACCGCCAGTCCCCTCTGGCGGTTTTTGCATGTTATACTTTTTTTCATTTGTAAAATATAGTATAGGGGATTGGGGACCGTGGCGAAGCTTTTATACTTAGGAGAGTATGTTACAAATTGCTTCGCCCATTTTAGTTGTGCTGCCCGTGCCTCCAAGATCCGGAGTAACTGCAGCTTTATCCTGTAATACCAGTAACATTGCCTGACTGATTTCTTCTGCGGCAGCGATTCCCTCGGGATCATTCTTCTGGTTTGCCAGCCAGGAGAGCAGCATACGGGAAGATTCAATCATGGCAAAGGGATTTGCTATATTTTTACCTGCAATATCAGGTGCAGAACCATGGGTCGCCTGTGCCATGGCGTATTCAGGACCTACACAAAGTCCGGCTGCCATACCCAGCCCACCAACTAATCCGGCGGCTTCATCGGATAAAATATCACCAAACATATTGGTAGTAACAACCACATCATACTGGGACGGATCCATCAGCATTTTCATGGCAAAGGTATCTACGATAACAGATTCCAATTTGATATCAGGATAATCTCTTGCCACATCCTTACAGGAATCTACGAATAATCCACAGCCTAATTTGAATACGGTATTTTTATGTACCATGGTAACTTTTTTCAATCCGCCACGCTGACGAGCAAGCTCAAAAGCAGTACGGGCTGCCATCATGGAATTTCGTCTTGTTATTACTCTGAGAGAAAGTGCCATGTCGGGATTCGGCATACAATCGCTTGTTCCCATATACATATTCCGATCCGGTTGGAAGCCTTCATTATTTTCACGTACAATGATTAGATCCGTAGATGGATTGATACATTTTACTCCCGGATATGCTTTGGCGGGTCGAATATTACTGACCAGGTCGTAATTTTTCCTGAGTATAGGGTGTGGATTAATGCAATTAGGATCCTTAGGGTAAGCCATGTGCCCGATTGGTCCCAAAATCCAGCCATCCAGGGTATACAACATATCAAGTACGGCAGGTAATAATGATTTACCGTTTTCTTTAAAGGATGTATAACCAATTGGAAGCGGAACCCATTCTATTTTGACATCAGGATGATTTGCAACGGCCGCTTTTAAAACTGATACTGCAACCGGTACAATTTCTAATCCGATATCATCTCCATTTAATACGCCAATACGATATTCTGCCATAATTCCCCCTTTAAGATGCTGATAAAGCTAATAAAATAAAAGATGACATAAACAATAATGTATATTTCTGATATTATTGTAGTTACAAACGAGCCATATGTAAAAGGCTTGTTTTTGCATAAAACACATGAACAAATACTCATGCCAAAGCAAGTAAAAGAATATTATATAGGAGGAAATTGAAATGGATCTGAAACGATTTGAATATCTGGTCACTATTGCGGAACATAAGAGCATTACCAAGGCAGCTAAGGCATTGTATATTTCTCAATCTGCATTAAGTCATTATTTACAAAAAGTTGAAATGGAGGTGGGAACAGAGTTGTTTGATCGTTCTGCAACACCGATTACCTTGACGCAGGCGGGAAAATGCTATATGGAATCTGCCAGAAAGATATTAACCGAACATAATCAGCTGGAAAAAGAAATTAGAGATATTACAAAACATATGACGGGTACTCTTACCATTGGGACTTCTTTGGAGCGGGCAGCCGGAATGATACCCAAAATAATAGTAGAGTTCCAAAAACGTTATCCGGGAATAGAAATCAAACTACTGACTAAAAGTGCTGAGAAATTAAAGGTGGATCTAAGGGAAGGAATTGTGGATTTACTGTTATTTCCACACTACGGAACAGAAAAGGAACAGGGAATTGCTTCACAGAAAATTTGTGAAGAAGAACTTGTACTGGTAGCAAAGAAAGGATTTTTCAACAAAGAGATGAGCAGCTAGCCTTTTATCCTTTTGCATCCGGAACATACGATCAGAACTTTTTGTGATTCTTATTTTAAGGAAAACCACATAACACCCAATATTTTAAGGGTCAATCATTTTTTTCGTGGGATTGCCACCACGTAATGTATTGATTTGTTACGCCACCCTTGACCGGATGGAAAAGCAATGCTGTTCGTTTATCACCGACGGCGAAGAACTCAAGAACAATCT
>JAQUUX010000068.1 GCA_028693705.1 Lachnospiraceae bacterium
CCAGTCAGAACAATGACTTGACTTAAATTTTCATACATGTTAAACTTAGTTAAATCAAATATCAGAAAAAGAACCGTCTAATATTGGAAGGGCTTTTGTTATTTTGTCTGATGACAGGATAAGGAAGACCTTCCTTTTTTTTATCTAAGAAAAGTGCGGAGCGCCGTTTGATGGCAGAAGGAGAGGATATATATGGAACTGATCGGTAAAAAAGTAACACATAAGAAGTTTGGTGCGGGAAAGATCATGGAAATCAATGAAAACAAAATGAAGGTTTCCTTTAAAGAGGATATTAAAATTTTTTTATTTCCTGACTCCTTTCAAAACTTTCTTACTATAGAAAATAAGGATGCAAAAGATTTTATCACACAAAAACAGGATGCAAATGATCTTGAACTGGAAACAAAAAAAAGAGAGCAGCGAAAAAAAGCACAGGCAACTGTTTATGCTCAGAAATCCAGGAAGAGTGTAAATTCACAGGCAGTATTTGCCTTAAAGGATAATAATATAGATGAGGTTTCCACAAACTGGACTGTATTTACCGGAAATCATACCACTGGAAAATCCAAAGGAACACCTAGAATACCTAAGAACATGAATCAGAATTCAGCATGTATCCTTACACTGAAAGGTGAAAAGGAAGAAGAGAAAGACAGAGCAGTTGTTGGGTTATTTATGGTATCCGATGATTTTATTGGTGAGAAATGCCTGAACGGAATGATCTCTGCACATAAGAAGCATAGAATAATCTGGAATGCAGAGCATGAGAAGCTGTTGTTCTGGGATTATCTGCCGGAACAGTCACGTTTGAATAAATGGGGAAGCTATGAAATGAAATATTTACCGGTCGGTATCGTGAAAATGATACTGGAAGATATGATTAGAGAAACACAGGGTGAAGTGGATCAGGAACCGATCATGCAGTTTTACCGTTATTTCTGTAACATGAATAGAATGTAATAAGAATATGAGTATAGATAAAAGGACTGCCAAAACTAGCAGTCCTTTTATTGTTTGCGGAAATATTTTGTTTATTTACATCCGCATGGTTTATCAAAAGCCGGATTGCAGGCGTAGAAATTTCTGGAATCAAGATGATCCTGAACGATTCGAAGGCCTTCACCGAAACGTTGAAAATGCACAACTTCTCTGGCTCGCAGGAACTGAATCGGAGCACAGACATCCGGTTCATGGATCAGGCGCAGGATGTTGTCATAAGTGGTTCTGGCTTTCTGTTCTGCGGCCATATCCTCTACAAGGTCCGTAATGGGGTCACCTTTGGATTGGAATTCTGTAGCAGTAAAAATGGAACACCACCAACAGCCTGTGGCCATATACCAACTGTGTGGTCGGTGTAGTAGGGTGCCAGACCACCCTTCTCGATTTCTTCAGCCGTAAGATTTCTGGTAAGCTGATGAATGATGGCGGCCACGATCTCGAGGTGTGCGAGTTCCTCCGTGCCAATATCGGTTAAAAGTCCTGCTACTTTGCCATAAGGCATGGCATATCTTTGCGACAGGTACCGCATGGAAGCCCCCATTTCTCCATCAGGTCCGCCATACTGGCTCATGATAATCTGTGCAAGCTTTGGATTGGGGTCTTTGATGTTTACCGGAAACTGTAATCTTTTTTCATAATTCCACATAAGTTAACATCCTCCTTCCCAGGGCATTGGTCCGTCATTCCAGCACCAGTCCCTTGCCTGTACAGAATAGGCTGCTTCATCTATGGTTAATGGTTCGTATTTTAGAGCATACTCATGTGAAGCTCTGTTTTTCATACGTATATACTGGCTGATGTAATCCATAGCTTCTTTATTGTCCGGATGGGTATCCAGAAAAAGCGTCATTTCTACTACAACGAAATCCAGTACGCTGATATCATGTAATAATTTTCTCTGTTCCGGTGTCATTTGCTTTCTTGGATTCATGGGTTACCTCCTGTAAAAGGCAGATTCAGATCAGGGAAAATAGTTCCCTTACAGAATGCTTCCTCAAGATTTTCATAAATATTTGTCAGCTTCTGGATAGGAACATAGGTCATAGCCAGCGCCGGCATGGGAAGCGGCTGCATGTCATACACATTATAATTTTTCATGATTCTCCTGATTGGGTATCATATTTTATGGTTATTTTTAATAGTATAGTATGATATAATAATCGGGTTTGTGACATACGTCAGGATGTCTTTTTCAAAAGAGTATGATATCTTTTTCGTTCACAGTTTTTTCACACTTTTTTGAAAAAGGAAACACAAATTTACAGTATGGTAATAGGGTTGATAGAAAAGGTATCACAAGGAGGGAAATAAATTGATTGAAGTAGAAAATCTTGTTAAAAGATATGGAAATCATATGGCAGTTGATCACCTGTCATTTAAAGTAGATGATGGTCAGGTATATGGCTTTTTAGGACCAAATGGAGCAGGCAAGAGTACAACCATGAATATGATGACCGGTTACCTGGCAGCCACTGAGGGGACTGTGAAAATAAATGGCTTTGATATTTTAACCCAGCCGGAAGAAGCTAAAAAATGCATTGGCTATCTGCCGGAAATCCCACCGCTTTATGTGGATATGACAGTGGGGGAATACTTGAAATTTGTTGCCGAATTAAAGAAAGTTCCTAAAGCGGAGCGGACAGAACAGGTTGCAGAGGTAATGGATGCAACACAGATTACGGATATGAAAAATCGACTGATCAAGAATCTGTCCAAAGGATATCGACAAAGAGTCGGACTGGCACAGGCCATGATTGGCAAGCCGGATGTTATCATCTTAGATGAGCCTACAGTTGGTCTGGATCCAAAACAGATTATTGAGATTAGAGAGCTGATTGCCGGATTGAAAAAAGATCATACGGTTATTCTAAGTTCCCATATTCTGTCAGAGGTAAGTGCCATTTGTGATCAGATCATGATTATCTCCAAGGGCAAATTGGTTGCCTGTGATACACCGGAAGGCTTACAGAATATGATGAGTGCAACTGCAGAGCTGGAGATTTCTGTTATGGGAGATGCTGATATATTTAAAGGGGTGGTTGACGCCTTTGAAGGGGTACAGGAATTTCGATTTGAAGATGCTCATGAAGACGGCTGTGTGAAAGCACTGATTATTACTGACAGCAAAGTGGATATTCGTAAGGATCTTGCAGTGAAATTAAATGAACTGAATATGCCGGTTATGTCCATGAATCGTGTGGAAAAATCCTTAGAGGATATCTTCCTGACTTTGACGAGTGACAGCACCTCCTTACATGATATACAGCAGATGCAGGAACAAAATGATATACAGCAGACGCAGGACCAGAAGGAGGAAAAACAAGATGACAGCAATATTTAAGAGGGAGTTTAAATCCTATTTTGATACTGTAATTGGCTGGCTATTTATTGCCTCCACCATTGCACTCTTAGATCTTTATTTTGTAGTTTATAATTTATTTGCGGGATATCCATATACTTCTTATGTGGTATCCAGTGTTGTTATATTATTTATGATTTCCATTCCTATTCTAACTATGAGGATTCTGGCAGAAGAGAGAAAGAATAAGACAGATCAGCTGATGTTGACTGCACCGGTCAAAGTAAGCGGCATTGTAATCGGGAAATTCCTTGCCCTGGCAGCGATTTTTTCTATTACTGTTTTGGTTGCATGCCTGTTTCCATTAGTAATGAGCCTGTTTGGAACCATTCCGTTTGCTGAATGTTATGTTTCTATTTTGGGATTTGCTTTATATGGCTATGCCTGCATTGCAATTGGTATTTTTGTTTCCTCTATTACAGAAAGCCAGGTCATTGCAGCGGTTGTTACTTTTGCAGCGTTGTTTATGTGCTATATTATGAACAGTCTTTGTTCTATGATATCTGAAACCGGAAATATGATCACACGTGTGCTTAGAATCTTTGATATGTCTTCACGTTACCAGGATCTGATGGATGGCACATTAAATATGGCTGATGTGGTTTATTTTCTCACTTTTGTTGTTCTGTTTTTATTCTTAACGGTACAGTCTATTCAGAAGAGGAGATTTAGTGTTTCTGTAAAAAGCCTTGCATTAGGCGCTTACAGTTCCGGTATGGTGGTAATAGCTATTGCTGCGGCCATTATTTTAAATATGGTGGTTGGTCAGCTGCCGGAAAGATTTATTTCTTTTGATGTATCCGGTACTAAAATGTATACTATCAGTCAGGATACCATTGACCTGGTTTCTGCACTGGATCAGGATGTGAAGATATATGTACTCACGCCGGAAAGCTCAGTTGATACCAGAGTACAGAAGACTTTGAACAGATATGCAGATGAAAGTGAACATGTATCAATTGAATATATTGATCCTGCTATCAATCCCAGATTTGTATCCCAGTTTACCAGTGAAACAGTGAGTCAGGGTAGTCTGGTGATTACCTGTGGTGATAAGAGCCGGGTAATTGATGCCAATGATCTGTATGTATATACGATGGATTATTCGACTTATCAGTCCACGGTAACAGGTTATGATGCAGAAGGTCAGATCACCAGTGCCATTGCTTATGTGACAAGTGAAGATAATCCAAAGATTTATGCATTGATTGGACATGGAGAAACAGATTTAGAGACTACTTATACAAGTGCAATTGCCAAGGAAAATATCGATTACGAAAGTATTAATCTAATGCAGTATGACGCTGTCCCGGAGGATGCGGAGGCTATTATTATCAATGGACCGACAGCTGATTTTAATACAGATGATGCCGATAAGGTGTTATCCTATCTGGCAAATGGCGGTAAGGCTTATATTCTTGCCAGCTGGACAGATGTGGATATGACGAACTTCAATCGGATATTGGGCGAGTTTGGATTAAGCGTTGATAATGCAGTTATCATTGAAGGGGATTCCGATCATTATGCTCAGAATGTTTCCTATTTGCTGCCGGATGTTTCTTCCGATGAATTAACAGATGGTGTGGCAGGAAACGGTTATGTTTTTGCACCGTTTGCCCTTCCTATTATTGAAAAGGAAGATGATGCGGTTACCTTGACAGACCTTTTAACCACTTCTGACAGGTCCTTTGCCAGAACAGATGTGAACAATCAGTCTGAAACAAAAGAAGAAGGCGATACAGACGGCCCCTTTACCATTGGCGTAAAGGCTGTGAGAACCTATGATGACAAAGAAGGTACTATGTTGTTATACAGTTCCATCAATCTTATGAATGAAAGTGCCAACAGCATGGTTTCCGGTAATAATCTGAAGCTGTTTACCAATGCTCTGGCTCAGTTTGTGGATCATGAATCCAGTATCTCTATACCGGCAAAGGATTATCAGTTAAGTTCCCTGATCGTGGATCAGAGATATATTATGATCATCTCTGCTGTCAGTGTTATTCTAATTCCGGTTGCCTTATTAATTGCCGGTTTCGTGATCTGGTTTAAGAGACGTAAAAAATAAGTTTTGCGTTGGAGGTTGATTATGAAAAAACAAAAAACACAGTTGATTATCATGGCTGTTATATTGGTGGCACTTATTGCTGCATACTTTGGTGTGCAGCAGTATAACAAAATAGATGCTGCGAAAGCAGATGATGAGGATACAGCACAGTACACAGCACTGCAGATTGATACTGACAAGGTTACCGATATTAGCTATACTTATAATGGAAATACCGTGCATATCGTAAAGGACGGGGATTCATGGTATAACGCAGATGATAGAACCATGGTTTTGGACGAAACGAAGGTAAATCCGTTTTTATATGCTGTAAAAGATATGAAATCAGCCAATGAGATTAAGGATGTAACAGATCTATCGGAGTATGGTCTGGATCAGCCTACTCATGTGGTCACTGTAACAACAGATACAGACACCCATGAAATTGAATTCGGTGCACTTAATGAAATGCTGTCAATTTATTATTATTCCATTGATGGTGGATCAACAGTTTATACGGCACAAGAGTCAACTGCGACAACATTTGAACAGGCGGTTGAAGATCTGGTGGCAGAATCGGAAACTGAAACAGAGACGGAAACTGTGACAGAAACAGAATCAACTGCAGAAACAGAATAATTTCAGTAATATACTTGATTTCCTCGTTACTTTGTGTGAAAATATGCAAGGTAACGAGGATTTTTTACGGGATAAGGAGATAGAAAAAATGGCAAAGATCAGAACCAGATTTGCACCCAGCCCAACAGGCCGTATGCATGTCGGTAATTTAAGAACTGCTTTATATGCTTACCTGATTGCAAAACATGAGGGTGGAGATTTTATATTAAGAATCGAGGACACTGACCAGGAACGTCTGGTGGAGGGTGCGGTAGATATTATCAACCGTACTCTGGAAAATACAGGTCTGTTACATGATGAAGGTCCTGATAAGGACAAAGGAGTAGGTCCTTATGTACAGAGTGAACGTCAGAAGGCCGGCATCTATATGGAATATGCCAAGAAATTGATCGAAAGAGGAGAAGCATATTATTGTTTCTGCGATAAGGAAAGATTAGAGAGCCTTACACAGGTTATCGAAGGTAAGGAGATCAATGTATATGACAAACATTGCCTTAGCCTTTCAAAAGAAGAGGTGGAAGCTAATCTTGCTGCCGGAAAGCCTTTTGTCATCAGACAGAACAACCCAAGAACAGGTACTACAACTTTCCATGATGAAATTTATGGAGATATTACAGTAGATAATACGGAACTGGATGATATGATTCTGATCAAATCAGACGGTTTCCCTACTTACAATTTTGCAAACGTAGTCGACGATCATTTGATGGGAATCACACATGTAGTAAGAGGTAACGAATACCTTTCCTCTTCACCAAAATATAATCGTTTATACGATGCTTTTGGCTGGGAAGTGCCGGTATATGTTCATTGTCCATTGATTACAGATGAAGAACATCATAAACTGTCCAAGCGTTCCGGACATTCTTCCTATGAAGATTTGTTGGAACAGGGATTTTTATCAGAGGCTATCGTGAATTTTGTAGCACTTCTGGGATGGAGTCCTGCGAATAACGAAGAGATATTCTCTCTGGAAGAATTGGTAAAAGAATTTGATTACCGTCATATGTCCAAATCACCGGCAGTGTTTGATTATACGAAGCTGAAATGGATGAATGGTGAGTATATCAAGGCCATGGATTTCGATGTTTATTATGAAAAGGCATTACCTTTCTTGAAACAGGCGATTACCAAGGATTATGATCTGAAAAAGATTGCGGAGATGGTAAAAACCCGTATTGAGATATTCCCGGATATTCCTGCACTTGTAGATTTCTTTGAAGAGTTGCCGGAATACGATATTGTGATGTATACCCATAAGAAGATGAAAACCGATGCAGTATCTTCTCTTGCGGTTTTAAAAGATTTACTGCCTAGATTAGAGGCTCAGGAGGATTATTCAAATGATGCCTTATATCAAATGCTGATTTCTTATGTGGAAGAAAAAGGCTGTAAGAACGGTTATGTATTGTGGCCGGTAAGAACAGCTGTTTCCGGAAAGCAGATGACGCCGGCAGGTGCAACAGAGATCATGGAAATACTGGGTAAAGAGGAATCTCTTCTGAGAATCCGGAAGGGTATTGAGAAGTTAGAACTTGCCTGAGAATCCTGAGCAGGTAAAAGCTATTACACATGGAGACGGTCCCATGCTGGTCATTGCGGGACCGGGCTCCGGTAAAACCTTTGTATTAACCCATCGTATCCAGTATTTGATCTCACATTATAAGGTAAGACCGGCACAGATCCTGGTGATTACCTTTACCAAAGCTGCAGCATCGGAGATGAAGGCAAGATTTGGGCAATTGGTTGCAGAAGATCCTGGAATGCAGGATGCTCTCGTTGTACAATTCGGAACCTTCCATGCAGTTTTTTTTCATATTCTAAAACGATTCTATCATTATCAAACTGCTGACATTCTGTCAGAAAAAGAAAAACTCACTTTTATAAAAGAAATAATCAATCAAAAATATCCGGATAAATTACCTTTGGCAGAGATTATTTTGCAACAAATAGGAAAATATCGAAACGCTGGAAATCAAATCTCTGATATAACTCTTTCGGGAATAGAAGATGATGAATTTATAGAGCTTGTGAAAAATTACACAAATCTATGCAGAGGCAGACATAAGCTCGATTTCAATGATATGGCCAGACAGTGCAGCGAATTATTTTTGACGCACCCGGAGATATTGGTACATTGGCAGCAAACCTATCGCTATATTCTGATTGATGAATACCAGGATATAAACAGACCACAATATGAAGTGATTCGCATGCTGGTAAAAAAACATCAAAATCTATTTGTGGTGGGAGATGACGATCAGTCAATATATGGTTTCAGAGGCTCTGATCCGGGCATCATGCTGCAATTTGAAAAAGCCTATCCAAATGCACAAAAAGTCATATTAAGTCAGAATTATCGTTCGACAGAACTCATTGTGAAAGCAGCTGGACTGGTAATTAAAGAGAATCAAAATCGTTTTGTAAAAAATATTAATGCCGTAAGAGCCGGTAATATACAGGTTCAGATTTTGGGTTTTCAAACAAAAAATGACATGCTAGAACAAATTGTAACTGAAATAACTAAAGTGTGTGCGGAGAAAAGCTTGGAAAATTGTGCCATTATATTTCGTACCAATGGAGAAATGTCTGATATGGCAGAAATGCTTTCCAGACAAAAAATCCCCTATCAGATGAAGGAAAAAAGTAAAAGTATTTATGAGATCCCGGAGATAAAGGAATTGTTGTCCTATTGCCGTTTTGTGTTTCAGGGAAGAAAAAGGGAATCTTTGTTACCGGTTCTTAATAAACCGGAAAGATTATTAAATCGTGAATTTCTGCAAGAAGAAACAGTATCTGTTAACCGATTGTTTCAGATATACAGGGAAGATGCGATTGTGACCAGAAACCTCTTAAAACTGGAAAAGGATCTGGAATTTCTAAAAAAACTGCCACCTTTTCTGGCAGTGGATTATATATGGAGAGGCATTGGTTATGAAAAATATTTGAAGAATAAGTGGGAAAATGATCCGGACAAAATGAAACAAAAAGAGAATAGCTATTTGGCTTTTAGAGAAAAGGCAAGGGCATTTCAAACTGTACCGGAGTGGCTTTCCTTTATTGACAGCTATCGGGAAAATGACAAGGTGATTTGGCAGGATCGTAACGAAAAAAATGGAAAAGAACAAAACAAAAAAGGCATACATCTATTAACCATGCATGCCTCTAAAGGTCTGGAATTTCATACGGTTTTTCTGCCGGGTATCCAGGAAGGGATTGTGCCTCATGGGAGATCTCTTTCGGAAACCGAATTAGAAGAAGAACGGCGTATGCTATATGTTGCTATGACCAGAGCTAAGGACTTTCTATGGATTGGTTATGAAACCGGCACAAAAGAACAGCCCGTTGGTCCGTCCAGGTTTTTAAAACCGTTACTTTAGTCTGTTATCAGTCATCGTTTAGCTCATCGAATTCCTGTTCGTCAAGAAATTCATCAAAGGCTTCGGCAACTTTGTCATATTCTTCATCATCTTCTATAAAGATCAACTCAGGTTCTTCGTTTGGATCATTTTCATTTTCGTGATAACCATAGATCCATACGTCTTCGGATGCCTGGTTACCGGCTTCGTCTACAGGTAACAGGACAATATAATCCTTTTCCTCTACAGTAAGTATGGTAACAACGGAACAGGTTACCTCAGTATCATCTTCAAGAGTAAGGGTAACGGTCATTTCTTCATCATTTTCGGGATTCTGGTTTTGATTTTCTTTATTCATCGGACATCTCCTTTCTTATATGTTCATCATACGCAATCCTTGTTTAGACTGCAAGTTAAAATTTAGCGCAATTTAAGGAAAGAGTATGATATAATATTTCCATATGAAAAATTTGATTCCAAAAAAAAGTACAACTCCATATCCATTGGGCGTTTTCTTTTACCAAAAGCCGGGTTTGACAGGGTGGAACCTTCATGTGGCCTTTGAAAAAAAGGATTGCAAAACTTGTGGGATCCTCTTTCTGAAAGGGAATAAGCCCGGTGTGAAAATCTCTTTTACAGAGGAAAATTTCTTTGGAAATCTTGTAAGCGCCGAATTTGAACAGATAGCACCTGCGAAGATAAATTACAGGTTTTTTTGTGATGAAACAGAATTTGCAGATCCGTACTGTAAAGAATTTGCAAATCATCGGACCTGGGGAAAAATTTTAGAACAGTCAGAGCTGGAATGTTGCGCAGAACCGGAGAAAATGTTTGACTGGGAGAAAGACAGACTACTCCATATTCCCATGGAGAACAGCATACTATATGGACTTCATGTCAGAGGTTTTACCAAACACGTTTCTGCAAAAACGGATAGCCGCGGTAGCTTTCTGGGAATGACTGATAAGATTCCTTATTTAAAAGAACTTGGTATTACGGGGATCGTTTGCATGCCGGTATATACCTTTCTGGAACAGGAAAAGGAAACACTGCAAAAGCAGGAACGAAAAACATTAACAGAGCAGATAAATTACTGGGGATTTAAAAAAGGTTTTTATTATGCCCCCAATGCCTGTTACACTGATAAAAAGAGTGTGGAATCACCGGATATTCAATTCAAACAGATGGTTAAAACATTTCATCAAAACGGAATAGAAGTTTTGCTACAATTTTATTTTGATGGAACAACGGATGAAGCAGAAATATTGAATGTTCTGCGTTACTGGCGTTTGCAATATCATGTGGATGGTTTTCATCTAAAAGGAGCCGGTATTCCGGCAGATCTTCTGGCGGCCGATCCTTTGCTACAGGATGGAAAATTATTTTATTATGATTTTTCTTATGATAAACTGTTTCCAAATGGCGGACAGCCCCAAAGACGTCATCTGGCTTCATTTCAGAATACATTTCAGCTTACTATGCGTAAATTTTTAAAGGGAGACGATAACATCGTTCAGGATGTGGTAAATCTGTTAAGAGAAAATCCTTCAACTCACGGTGTGATTCATTATATAGCTGATTATGAAGGCTTCCGACTTGCTGATCTGGTAAGCTATGAACGAAAACATAATGAAGCCAATGGTGAGAATAATTTGGATGGTACAGATTACAATTGTAGTTGGAATTGCGGTGTAGAAGGTCCAAGCAGAAGAAAAATGATTCAGGAGCTTCGGTTGAAGCTTATGAAAAATGCGCTTACGATGGTATTTCTGGCGCAGGGAACCCCATATCTTTTCATGGGAGACGAATTTGGATTTTCACAACAGGGCAACAACAATCCGTATTGTCAGGACAATGAAATCTCCTGGCTGAATTGGAAATGGAACAGTACACAGCAGGAACTTTTAGATTTCACCAGAGAATTGATTTCATTTCGCAAAAAGAATATTGTATTCCATCAATTGACAGAATATCGTATGATGGACTATAAAAGAGCCGGCAGTCCGGACCTTTCCATACATGGTTTGCAGGCTTGGAAAGCGGATATCAGAACCTACAGCAGAGAAATTGCATTGTTGTACAGTGGAGCTTATGGGACGGGAACATCCTTTTTTACAGCATATAATATGCACTGGCAGGAACAGACTTTTGCACTTCCATCATTATCTAAAGGGGAACACTGGCAATGGTGTTTTGATACATCGGATAAAGAACTTTGTAAAAAGATAATAGCGGGTTCAGAGCAGAAAAATTATGTGACGCTTCCGGAAAGGACGATCGCAGTATACAGGAGCAGCAATGAAAGCAATTAATCATTTTATAACGATTACGCAACATAGACGTCTGGTAAGACAGGGATGTTTTAAAGTGGGTCTGTACTGGAGAGGAATGACTCACGATTTATCTAAATACAGTCCTACGGAATTTCTGGTAGGAGTTAAATATTATCAGGGTAATCGCAGCCCCAATAATGCAGAGCGTGAGGATAAAGGTTTTTCAGAAGCCTGGCTGCACCATAAAGGAAGAAACAAACATCACTACGAATACTGGATTGATTATAGTAACAAAGGGATTCCAGGAGGTTTTGCTCCGGCACCCATGCCGGATCAGTACATTGTAGAAATGTTCATGGACAGGGTAGCTGCCTGTAAGATATATCAGAAGGAGAAATATACACAAGAGTCCCCACTGGCATACTATGAGTCAGGAAAGTTACCGCCACCGCTTCATGAGAAAACAAAGACCATGTTGGAACTTCTGCTGCATATGCTGGCAGAGAAAGGCGAAGAGGAGACTTATCGCTATATTCGGACGGAAATTCTGCATAAAGCAAGGTAAACTGCAGGTTAGCAACTTAGAAATAATAATTATAACGAGACGGCAGTGGTGCGGGTGTGTATCCTTCCATTGCCGTTTACACGTATAAGACTTTCTACATCATTCCATAAAGGTATTCGGTTGCTTCCGCTAAAGGAATCCAATCGCCATCCTGGCTCGGGATTCCTTTCCGGGCATCCATGCCCGGAATAGCTGTTTTGCAGCTGGAATGATTAGAAGGTCTAATACGTGTGCTCAGGCGATGGAAGGATACATACCCGTACCACTGCCTGTTCGTTACATTCATTATTCTTTTCAAGTTGCCAATCTGCAGTTGCTCCGGTCTGTAGCCAAGGCCAGACTATTGCAACTATTCATTTGCCGTAACTGGGGTCTATGCATCACCGGGCATCATAAACTGCAGCTTAAAGAAAATTAATATTGCGTAAAACGAGGTTCAGCCGTGTATCGTATGCGAACAAGCACTGTAAACGCGTCTGTACTTAGTTCGCGTCTTGTGCGAACTTATGTACAGCTACGTGTTTACCGTAGTGAAAACGGGCTTGTGAGCATATGATACACGGCTGAACCGTCACTTTACAGCATTTTTTTATTCCTTTAAACTTCAGTTTACTCTGCTTTGACCTCTTTCCACAGCTCATTGTAGAGTGAATCCCCTTCATCCCCAATGTATTTATAAGTCTGAAGATTTGAATACTGAGTCAGATCAGGGAATGCGATAGGAGAGTTTTTGATGTCTTCATCCTCAATCAGTTCTCTGGCTGCATCATTTGGTGTGGAGTAGGTGATATATTCAAAGTTCTTTAATGCGATGTCGTCACGACACATGAAGTCGATGAATTTTTCCGCATTATCAGGGTTTGGAGCGTCTTTTAAAACAACCCAGGAATCGATCCAGATGTTGGTGCCTTCTTTTGGAATCACATATTCCAGGTTTTCGTTTTCACGCTGGGTGTAAATAGCTTCACCGGAGTAGATAACACCGAGTGCTGCTTCATCACCGATCATCTTATCACGTACCTGGTCAATAACATATGCCTGTACCAGAGGTTTCTGTTCAATCAGAAGATTTTTAACTTCATCCAGCTCAGCCGCATCAGTGGTGTTAATGTCATAGCCTTTAAGCATTTCACCAACCATGAAAGCATCTCTTACTGAATCCTGCATTAAGATGTTGTCTTTGTATTTTTCATCCCAAAGAATAGACCAGCTGTCAACAGGTTCGTCTACCATGGTTTTATTGTAGAGAATACCTACAGTACCCCAGCAGTAAGGAACAGAGTATTTGTTCTCAGGATCGAACTGTTTGGACTGTTCCCAATACTGTTCTCCAATGTTCTTGGAATTCGGAATATTGTCGTAGTTTAATTCTTTTAATAAGCCGTTCTGCGCCATTTTCTCGATCATGTAATCGGAAGGGCAGACTACATCATACTGCTGTGCACCGGATTCTACCTTAGGGTACATGATTTCGTTGGTTTCAAATTCATCATAAACTACTTTGATACCGGTTTCTTCTGTAAACTGGTCAATGACATCGGGATCGATATATTCGCCCCAGTTATAGACAATTACTTCGCCGTTGTCCTCGGCACCGGAAGATGAGCCGCAACCAGCCAGGACGGAAGCTGTGCAGACAGTCACTAATAGAATGGATATAAATTTTTTCATGATTTTCCTCTTTCTGCCGTTTTCACGGACTTAATTTTTGATCTGCTATTGGCGAGCAATAGCAGTAAGATCACTGCAATAAATATTAATGTAGATAATGCGTACATTTCAGGCTTGATACCTTTTTTTACCTCAGTATAAATCTTGGTGGATAAGGTATCCACACCGGCACCTTTGGTAAAATGAGTAATAATAAAATCATCCAGCGACATGGTAAAGGCCATGAGAAAACCGGTTAAAACACCCGGTAAAATATCCGGGAAAACCACCTTGAAAAATGCCTGTACAGGACCGGCTCCCAGATCCAGGGCTGCTTCATAAGTACTGGGATTTAATCCCTGCATACGTGGCATAACGCTTAGGATAACAAAAGGAATATTAAATGTAATATGGGAGAGAAGTATGGTTAAAAAACCAAACTTAAACCCAAAGGTTAAAAATAACAGCATTAAGGAAATACCTGTCACAATATCTGCATTTAACATAGGAATATTGGTGATTCCCAGTAAAACAGAACGCCATTTCTTTTTCATGCCGGTCATGGCTATGCAGGCGATAGTTCCAATAATGGAAGCAAACACAGCTGACAGAAAAGCAATGGCCAGTGTGTTCCAAAGTGCTTTCATAATGGCATCATTCTGGAATAATTCGCTATACCATTTAAGAGTGAATCCACCCCATTTTGCCCTGGTCTTGCTGGAGTTAAAGGAGAGAACCATCAGCGTTCCTATCGGGGCATACAGAAAGAGGAAAATGATACTTGTGTAAATCCGGTAAACAGTTTTTTTCATTACAGAAGTCCCCCTTCCCCATCCTTGTCAAAAATAGCAGACAGGACCATATTGATGATGATAAATACCATCAGCACAATGGACAAACCACTGCCCAGATACCAGTTGCTGGCCTGGGTGAATTCCTGCTCGATGACATTTCCGATTAAAAGGATCTTGCTGCCACCCAGTAAGGTACTGATAACAAAGGTAGTAAGTGCAGGAACGAATACCATGGTAATACCGCTGACGATTCCGGGGAATGACAGAGGCAGAATAATACGTTTTAAAATATAGAGATTTCCGGCACCAAGGTCTTTTGCTGCATTGATGACATTTCGGTCAATTTTTGCAAGAGAGTTGTAAATCGGTAATACCATAAAGGGCAGGAAATTATAAACCATACCAAGAACAATGGCATAGGGTGTATTGATAATGTTCAGGGAAGGCAGATGCAGGAACGAAAGGATACCGTTGATGACACCTGTTTTTTCCAATAAAGTCTGCCAGGCCAGTGTACGAAGCAAAAAGTTCATCCACATTGGTAAAATAAACAATACAATAATAAAACCATTCTGATTTACTTCCATGGATGTTAAAATCAAACCCAGCGGATAAGCCAGTGCCAGGCAGATGATGGTACTAATCAGAGAGAGCAGAATGGATAACCACAATGCTTTCATATGTTCAGCCTGGGAAATAGCCAGTATGTTTTCTAAAGTAAAAGCTCCGGTTTTGTCTGTAAATCCATAGAAGAAGATCATTCCCAGCGGAATCAGGATAAATGCTATGGACCAGAACAAATAAGGGAGAGAGAGCATTTTCTTATTCATCTGTTTTAACGGCCTCCTCATCCTCGGATTCCGGTTTGTTCATGATCTGGATGTTAAATGGATCAACTTTGATGCCGACAGTAGAATTTACAGGTGACATTTTGGTGGAATGGACGATCCATTCAAAGCCGTTTGCCATAACACACATTTCATAATGAACGCCCTTAAAAATAATATCGGTAACGATACCATTCAAACCGGATTCTTCAGGTTTAACAAGCTCCACGTCTTCCGGACGGATGACTACATCAACAGGTCTGCCTTCACCGAAACCTGTATCTACACAGTCAAATTTTACACCTAAGATTTCTACCAGTTTATCCCTTACCATAATGGAAGAGATGATATTGGAATCTCCGATGAAATCAGCTACAAAGGCGTTTTCCGGCTCATTGTAAATGGTTTCCGGCGTACCAATCTGCTGAATATAACCCTGGTTCATAACGACAATGGTATCAGACATGGTAAGAGCTTCTTCCTGGTCATGGGTTACATAGATAAAGGTAATACCAAGTTCATTTTTTAAACGAATCAATTCATACTGCATATCCTGACGCAGCTTTAAATCCAGAGCGCCTAAAGGCTCATCCAGTAATAACACCTTGGGTTCATTTACGATGGCTCTTGCAATAGCGATACGCTGCTGCTGTCCACCGCTTAAAGAATCCGGCTTTCTGTTTTCATAGCCGTCTAAGTTTACGAGCTTCAGAGCATATTTAATCTTATCCTGAATATAAGCGTTGGATTTATTCTTTACACGAAGACCGAAAGCAATATTCTCAGCAATAGACATATGAGTAAAAAGAGCATATTTCTGGAATACAGTATTCAGTTGTCTTTTGTTAGGCGGCAGAGTAGTGATGTCCTGGTTATCAAAGATTACCTGGCCTTTATCAGGGGTTTCAAAACCGCCGATGATACGCAGGGTAGTGGTCTTGCCACAGCCGCTGGGCCCTAACAGGGTTAAAAATTCATTTTCATGTATGGAAAGACATAAAGCATCCAATACCATCTGACCATCAAAAGATTTGGAAATGTGATTTAAATTAATCAATTCTTTATTCATAATGTACTCCTGTTATCTAATGTGATGTATGTTAAAAACTGGGTGGAGAGCTGACCCAAATGATGACAGCTCCGGTTTTATTATTTGCTTTTAAATAATGGGTTGAATGTGGGGTAAAATAAAACGCTTCCCCTTTTTTTGCTTTATATATTTTATTTCCCAGATGTATCTGGATGCTGCCATTTAAAACATATCCAAATTCTTCGCCTTCATGTGGATTATCACGGTAGGTGGAACCGCCGGGCTTTAACGTCAGTCGAATGGGTTCCATGATGTTCTTTTGAGCATTTGGGATGATCCATTCAATTTTGTTTTGCAGCTCGTCATCAACCTTTTCAAAATAATCCGTATCATGAAACACGATCTGTTCATCTGCCGTATCCTGGAAAAATTCCGGTAAATCGGTTCCCAGACACTGCAGGATGTCAGTTAATGTTGCAATGGAGGGAGATGTAAGATTGTGTTCCAGCTGAGAAATAAATCCTTTGGATAACTCTGAACGATCCGCCAGCTCCTCCTGTGTCAGGCCTTTTTGAATACGAAGCTCTTTGATCTTTTTGCCAATATCCATAGTGCCTCCTATTATGGTGTGTAAGTTTCAGTGGTATTTCTGAAACAATTTATAACATTAAACTCAAAGTTTACTTTTACTAAACTATTACACTGATATTCATTATATGAAAACGGAGTGGAAAGTCAATAGGTTTTTTCTGTAAAATTTATTTTACAGAAAGTAATTACAATATGTTTAATAAACTGAAGTTTAGCAACTTGCAAATAATAATTATAAAGAGACGGCAATGGTGTGGGTGTGTATCCTTCCATTGCCGTTTACACGTATAAGAGCCTCTACATCATTCCATGAAGATACTTGCCCTTTAACGCTAACGGCCCCAATCGCCATCCTGGCTCTAAGGGGCCTTTTCGGGCATCCATGCCCGAAATAGCTGGGTTACGACTGGAATGATTAGCGGCTCTAATACGTGCGCTCAGGCAATAGAAGAATACACACCCGCACCACTGCCTGTTCGTTACATTCGCTATTCTTTTCAAGTTGCCAATCTACAGTTAGTCCTGTCTGTAGCCGAGGCCAGGCTATTGCAAATTTTCAGTTGCCGTAACTGGGGTCTTTGCGTCCCAGGGCACCGCAAACGGTAGCTTGAAGGAAATGATATTGTCAATAATGGTTGGCATATTTATCTCAAAGATATTTGTACCTATGCTACCTTATCCAAAGTATCGTAGTATTGCTTACGCTTAACAACAGGAGGAAGACCTCCATTAGCAGAACA
>JAQUUX010000069.1 GCA_028693705.1 Lachnospiraceae bacterium
CTGACAGATCTCCAGACAGATATTCCTCGCATACCTTGATTATCAGATCTTTTGAATATTTGGACATAAAATACCCCCTAAGTAGATTTTGGTTATTTACCTTGTCTACTTAAGGGGTATCATATCAAATTCTAATGTCAGGTCTTTTGTTATATTTATTTCACATTGTAATTCAGTTTCACAGTAATACTTGCAGTCTTTTCGCGGGAAGATGTATTAAAGGTACCGCCGTAGCTGTATTCTTCATCAGCAGAATTGGTGGCTGTGATCTGAAAAACACCAAGACTTGCAGTGGAGAGTGAGCCGGCCTTTCCACTTGTTCCTCCGGCGATTAGGTCGATTCGTTGCTTTGCATTTTCAGTGGCATCAGCGATTAGCTGAAGTTTTAATTCATCCAGTTTTGTATAATAATATTCCGGAGAGTCAGAAGTGAATTCGATACCGGATTCGATTAATCCTGAAATATCTCTGGAAATTTTCTCTACTGTATCAACATCAGAAGAGGTAATACACACATCCTGATAGAGATCGTAACCGATCAATTCGTCGCCAATATGGTTTCCTTCCTCATTGTAAACATCGTTATAATGCTGATTGATGTTGATGGAACTGAATACCATTTCATCGTCCTTGATTCCGTTATCTTTTAAATATTGCTTAATGGTTTCGGAATCATTTTTGATAGATTGATAGGCATCCTGGGTGGTTACACCAAAGGTTGAAAAATATCCTCTCCATACTATCAAATCAGATTCAAAATCACAGCTGGCTGAACCGGTGGCAGTGATCCCGCCACTGGGACTTTTGCTTTTATAGGATAAAAAGCCCAGTGTTAAAATCAAGGTACAGATGATCAGGCTGACACCTGCAATCAGGGCGATGATAACCCCTTTTTGCTTTCCAATATTCTCTTTTTTGTTCTCTTCCATAAAATCCCCTTCCCATAAATGAATGATAAAAATTCTTGTTAACTTCAGTCTATACGCATAAGTGTCTTATGTCAAAAGAAGGAGGTTAAATTTAAGGTAATCTTAAAAAGATGGAAGAAAAACCGTACTATACTGATACTATCGATTATCAGAAAATACGACAGCAACAGGCTGTATTTCTAAGTAAAGATGAAGGGCACCAGAATATGAATATTCAAATTGTGGAAGATGACAGAACACTAAGTGAAGGAATCCGTATGGCATTACAGGAGTCAGCAAATGTATTCATACAAAATGATTCTATAAAAAGTGCAATGGAGGCAGCCTTGGGAGAGATATCCATTGATCTGGTTATACTGGATCTGAATTTGCCAGATGGAAACGGGTATGCTTACCTGAAATGGCTTAGAGAGCAATTTTCCATGCCGGTACTGATCTTAACAGCAAATGATCTGGAGATAGATGAAGTCACGGGACTTTCTCTTGGGGCTGATGATTATATGACGAAACCGTTTAGTATTGCCGTTTTAAGAGCAAGGGTTCATGCGCTTCTTAGGCGAACCGGTGGGCAGGAAACAAAGGTTTATCAAGAGGATGGTTTTTTCTTTGATTTTGCACATCTGGTATTTAAAAAGGACAACAGGACTCTGTCACTTAGTGTAAATGAGCAAAAACTGCTGCAGTTATTGGTAGCAAACAAAGGAAGTATCATGACCAGAAATTTATTACTGGAGCGATTATGGCAGGGAGAAAGTGATTATGCAGATGAAAATGCGCTTTCTGTTACCATGAACAGGCTGCGGGGGAAACTGGAAGAACGAACTGATAATATTACATTTATCCAGACAGTATATGGGCAAGGGTATGTATGGAAAAAGACCGAGAGGGAGAAAAAGAATGTTTGAAGGCAGGACCTTGAAACGTCTGAATCAAATGTTAGATGAAGCACTGGCGGGTACATTTCAGGAGTCAGATTATTCGGAAAGCTAGCTGTCCCGATTGGAAACGAAATGGAAACATTTTCTGGGAGCCTCGGTGTTGTCAGCTGAGCATACCAGCCGGGAGAAAGAGAATGTGAAAAGTTTGGTTTCTGACATATCTCATCAGACGAAAACACCAATGACGAATATCAGACTGCATACTTCATTATTGACAGAGGCACTGGAGAAAGAATCTAATCTGGCTCAGCCGGAATTATATAAAGGTTTATTGGAAGCACTGGATAGTCAGACTGAAAAACTGCAGTTTCTGATTACGTCATTGACGAAGCTGTCAAGGCTGGAAAGTAATGTACTGGAAGTAGTTCCGATATGTCAGAATATTAGTCTGCTATTAAGGGAGAGTTTGGAAGAAATAGAGCCAAAAGCAAAACAAAAGCAGATCACTGTCAGGAGTACTTACCTGGGAAATGAAAATGTCTGTTACGATTTGAAATGGACAAAAGAGGCATTGGAAAATGTTTTGGACAATGCTGTAAAATACTATAACACAATGGGAGAGATTGTAGTATCAGTAAAAGTATATGAAATATATGTGGCAATTTCTGTAAAAGATAAAGGAATAGGAATTAAGGAAGAAGATCTGCCAAAGATTTTTGGGCGATTTTACAGATCAGAGGATGTACAGCAACAGGATGGAGTCGGAATCGGATTATATCTGGCGCGAGAGATTTTGAAGCGAGAGCATGGATATATAAAGGTACAGTCCAAGCCGGGGGAAGGGTCGGAATTTATGTTGTATTTGCCAAAGCATCAGGCTTGAGGATATTAGAATAGATGAAATTCTTTCAAAAGTGTTAGATTTCAGAAAGATTATGGTAAGAAGTGAATGCTATGCTGAGGACAGTGATCATATTGCAGTGATTGACTGTCCTTTTTCTTATATATAAGGAATAACAAAGGGATGGTCTATGTTTGGGATATCTACGAACAGGAAAGGACTTGTATGGAACAGGAAAATGTATTACGGACAGAAGGATTAACAAAATATTATGGAGCCGAAGAAAACCAGGTAAAAGCACTGGATGGTATTAATTTGACGGTAACAAGAGGATCATTTGTTGCTATTGTGGGTACCAGTGGAAGCGGAAAGTCTACGCTTTTACATATGTTGGGTGGTTTGGATTATCCAACAGCCGGAAAGGTCTATGTGGATGATAAAGATATTTCCACGTTAAAAGAGGATGCACTTTGTATTTTTCGTAGGCGTAAGATTGGTTTTGTATTTCAAAGCTACAATCTGGTGCCGGTGCTTAACGTATATGAGAATATTGTCATGCCCATTGAGTTGGACGGAAATAAGATAGACGAAGAATATGTGAAGCAGGTAATCGGTGTATTGGGATTGACGGAGAAAATATATAATCTTCCCAGTCAGCTTTCCGGCGGACAGCAGCAAAGAGTTGCAATTGCCAGGGCACTGGCTACCAAGCCGGCTATTATTCTGGCGGATGAACCAACGGGAAACCTGGACTCCAAGACGAGTCAGGACGTGCTTAGTCTGTTAAAAGTAACAAGCGAGCGTTTTGGACAGACGATTGTTATGATTACCCATAATGAAGAAATAGCGCAGCTGACAGACCGGATTATCCGCATTGAGGATGGCAGGATAGGAGGTGGAGCAACCTATGAAAAGGGTAAATAATAGGAAATTTATCAATAAGCTTACCTGGAAAAGTTTCAGAGGTGCCAGTACTAGAAATATGATAGCTATTCTGGCAATTGCTCTTACAGCACTGCTTTTTACCTTATTATTTACTATTGGAATGGGAACAGTGGAAAGCTTTCAGAGAGAAACCATGAGGCAGTCAGGTGGAGATTGCCATGGTACTTTTAAAAATCTTACAAGGGAACAGTACGAACGCTTAAGTCAGGATCCTTCCATTGTGGAGAGCGCAGACTGTATGATGGTGGCAGATTATATTCGTAACCCGGAATTCTTGAAACGGCATGTGGAGGCATGGTATTATCCGGCATACCATTATGAACATTGTTTTATAGAGATAGCAGAGGGGAGAGCACCGGAGTCGGCAGATGAGATTCTGATGGATGATGTTTCTCTGGAACTCTTGGGAGTGGATGCTAAGGTCGGAGAAAAGGTAACTTTACAGATGCAGATCAAACAGGGAGATTCCCAAACGGTGGATCGAACCTTTACCCTGAGTGGCATCATAAAGTCGGATCCGGCATTAAATGTAGGGTTTGGAATTGTAGCATCTGCCTATCTGGAAAAGTATGCTTCGGAACTTGTTTATACTTATGATCAGGATTATTCCAATACCGGTGCGATTCGTATGGATGTAAGTTTTGCCAATTCCTTATCTATTCAGAAGAAGCTGGATCAGGTCATTGTTAATAGTGGCTATTCAGCAGATCCGGAAAATCCTGATTATATAAACAATAACGTAAACTGGGCATATGTTTCTGATGGCGGAGAAAGTGATCCTGTGACTGTGGGGGCTGTCATGGGAGGATTGATTGTAATTATGTTAACCGGATATCTGATTATTTATAATATATTTCAGATTTCGGTAATCAAGGATATTCGCTATTATGGATTGCTAAAAACCATTGGCACCACCGGAAAACAGATCAAATCCATTCTCAGAAGACAGGCTTTATTATTGGGTGTGGTAGGGATTCCTATCGGATTGGTACTTGGATTTTTACTGGGGAAGGAACTGGTTCCCTGTATGTTAAGTGTCAGCAATTACGCCGGAAGTGAAGTGGTCGTATCCTTTCATCCGGGGATTATTCTGAGTGCTACACTTTTTTCCCTTGCTACCATTTGGATATCAACAGGAAAACCGGCGCGAATGGCTGCAAAGGTGTCTCCGGTGGAAGCGGTACGTTTTACGGAAGGAGAACGTGGAAAAGCAGCGCGAAAAGGAAAGCATACCACAGACGGCGGTAAGCTATGGAAAATGGCTGCTTCTAATCTGGGACGAAATAAGAAACGAACGATTTTGGTAGTGACTTCCCTGTCATTGGCGGTCATTTTATTGAACAGTGTATTTACGGTAACTCATTCCTTTGATATGGAAACTTATTTGAAGAAATTTGTTTCTACAGATTTTCAGATCGCTAATGCTAAATATTTTGGCCTCGATCATTACGTGGGAGGCTCTGTGGAAAGTGTACAGGAAGAAAAGCTTTCGGAAAGTTTTATTAAAGCCTGTGAGAGTCAGGACGGTTTTGAAGCCGGTGGCAGACTGTACGGCAGTATGGCAACAGCGGGATTAAATAAAGAATGCTGGAAGATCCCTTCTTTTGTGCCGGTAGATGAACAGGGAAATCCGGGCCGTTATTGGAACAGCAAATTTATACCTCTGAATAAAAGGGATGAGGATCATTATATGGTCTCACTCTATGGGATGGAAGATTTCTTTTATGAGATTTTGGAAGTCTGGAAAGGGGATAGTGATCCGCAGATCCTGAAGGAAAAAATGGATACCGGAAACTATATCTTAAGTGGTGTAAGTGTGGATGACAATGGCTTTGTGGATGAAGATACCGTGATGTTCCAGCCAGGTGATACGGTTGATCTGACCGGAGAAGACGGGAGAGAAAGAAGCTATGAGGTACTGGCGCTGGTAAAGGAAGATTATTATGGGATGACAAATCGAATGGGCACTTCCTTCTGGTTTTATCTTCCGGCGTTTGTATTTAAAGAGGTTTCATCGGTTCAGTATTTGATGAAGTATTCTTTTAATGTGGCAGATGATAAGGAATCTGCTATGGCAGATTTCATAGAGCGTTATACGACCACAGAAGAACCGCTTATGCATTATGAATCCAGAGAATACTGGATGGAACAGTTTGCAGGACTTACGGATCTGTTTACATTAATTGGCGGTTTGCTGGCGCTGGTAGTGGGTGTGATTGGCATATTGAATTTCATCAATTCCGTATTGACCAGCATTGTGACCAGACAGCAGGAATTTGCCATGCTGGAGGCAATCGGTATGACCAGAAAGCAGCTCACATGGATGCTCATTCTGGAAGGAACGTATTATGCGCTGGCGACAATTGGAAGCGCTTCGATCCTGGGCTGCCTCTTTTCCATAACGGGAGTGAAAACTCTTAGTCAGGGAATGTGGTTTATGAGGTACCATTTTGTGATCTGGCCAATGCTCCTGTGTTTTCCTGTATTATTGCTTCTGGGAGTTGCTGTACCATGGGTGACGATGCATATGGAGAAAAAAGAAAGTATCGTGGAAAGACTTCGTAAAATGGAAATTTAACGAAAAAACAAAACAGAAATATTGAATGGAAAACATATTTCTACTTGCAGTATAATAGGAACAAAGGTGGTTAAATTTCTATGCATACTGTAAAAGTAAAAGGTATTTTATCAGCAAAAAACAGCATGAATCTATATCGCGGCTGTCAGCATGGTTGTATATACTGTGATTCGAGGAGCACATGTTACCAGATGGAACATGATTTTGAGGATATAGAAGTCAAAGAAAATGCTTTGGAGCTGTTAGAGCATGCGCTGAAACATAAACGAAGGAAATGTATGATAGGGACCGGTTCCATGACCGATCCCTATATTCCGTTGGAGGAAAAGCTGCGGATGACCAGAGGTGCCATGGAACTGATAGAGAGATATGGATTTGGGGTAACCTTAATTACCAAATCAGATCTGGTATTAAGAGATTTGGATTTATTGAAGAAGATTAATGATAAAACCAAATGTGTAGTGCAGATGACACTTACCACGTTTGACGAAGCACTGTGCAGGAAAATCGAACCTGCAGTCTGTACCACAAGAAGACGCTTTGAAGTACTGAATACGCTAAAAGAGGCTGGTATTCCCACGGTTGTCTGGCTGTGTCCTGTGTTACCTTTTATCAATGATACCGAGGAAAATCTTAAGGGAATATTGGATTACTGTGTGCAGGCAGAGGTCTATGGTATTCTCTGTTTTGAAATGGGCGTTACTCTTAGAGAAGGGGATCGGGAATATTTTTATGCGCAGCTGGATCGCTCTTTTCCGGGGATGAAGGAACGTTATCAACGAAGCTTCGGAATGCAATATATGATAAACAGTCCGCGAAATAAGGACCTGATGAAGATATTTCATCAGACCTGTGAAAGTGCAGGTATTCGGCATGATAATAATGAAATTTTTCAATATTTAAATACGTTTGAGGAAAAAAATGAAAATAGGCAATTGAGCTTATTTGATTTATAATACATGTAAACGAAAGATGATCATTAAAAAACAATTGATAAAAAGATAAATTATAAAAAGACAAATGATAAAAAGTTAACAGATAAAAGACAAATGATAAAAAACAATTGAAAAAGACCAACAAGGAAAAGGAGCATGACATGGATATAATGGAGCTATTGTATGGCAGACGAACCTATAGAAGATTTGCGCAGAAGAAGGTACCGGAGAACACGCTGCACAATATTCTGGAGGCAGCCCGAATTTCCAGTTCGGCAGCCAATAAGCAGTCATTACGGTATATTATCGTTCAAAAGCCGGAGGAAGTGGCAAGCGTGTGTGACCTGGTAAAATGGGCAGCTTATTTACCGGCAGAAGTGGGAACACCAAAGGAAAATGAACGCCCTACATTATTTATTGCGGTACTGCAGCCTGCAAATGGATCGGTAACTGACCACACAGATGCAGGAATCGCGTTGAGCAACATGACACTGGCAGCCTGGGCTGATGGTGTGGGTAGCTGTATCATGGGAGCAATTAACAGACCAAAGCTGACAGAGTTGTTTGGCTTGCCGGAAGATTATGCAATTCATTCTATGGTAGCATTTGGTTATCCGGTACATAAGAGCAGTGTTGTTCCGGTAAAGAACGGGGATATCAAATATTATCTGGATGAGAATAAAGACTATCTTGTACCGAAAAGAGCAATGGAGGACATCGTATGGAACATCCGTTAAGTGTACCTGCAAAACATGCATTGGAAATGTTAAAACAGGGAAATGAACAGTATTTAAATGCAACAGTGAGTCAGGGCGATATTTCTTTATCAGCCAGACAGCATACCTACCTGGAAAAACAGCATCCTTATGCTATTGTTGTAACCTGCTCGGATTCCAGGGTAATTCCGGAGAGTATTTTCTCGGCAGGAATCGGAGAACTGTTTGTAATCCGTGTGGCAGGGAATGTGCTTGATGATCATCAGCTGGGAAGTATTGAATATGCAGCCAGTCATCTGGGAAGTCGTATCATCGTGATCCTTGGACATACCTTTTGCGGTGCAGTGGATGCAGCCATTAACAGTGATCCGGAAGGGTATATTAAATTTATTACTGATGAAATCAAGAAAGCCATTGGCACAGAAACAGACGATTATAAGGCATGCTGCCTGAATGTGGAGAGAAGTGTGTTCATTATAGAAAACAGCCTGGATATTCAGCACATAGAGGAAGAACAGGGTCTGGCAGTGGTAGGTGCAGTTTATCATTTAGACAGTGGTAAAGTTGAATTTTTAGTTTAATCGTAATGAAAAAAAGTTATTGCACCATTCCTTTTTGATATTAGCAAATGTGTTTTATATCATCTAAACTTAACATGATAAAAAGGTTTTGCTTTTATGTGAAAAGGAGACGGAAAAATGGGTGAGGTAAGGGTTGCACAGGAAAAATTTGGAGAGTTGATTCAGTCTGAATTTACCAGAATAGAAAGAATGAAAAGAGATACAGAGGTTACTGATTTCTCAAGACTGAATAAGATTATCATAGGAATTTTGCCGGGAGATGGAATTGGTCCTTTGATTATGAAACAGGCAATCAGGGTTGTTAAAGAACTGGTGCCAAAAGAAATCCAGGATGGTAAAATTGAACTTCGAGAGATCGAAGGTATGACAATTGAAAACAGAGTTGCTAAAAATGAAAGTTTACCCGCTGATGTTTTTGAAGAGATTAAGAAATGTCATGTTTTGGTAAAAGGTCCTATGGTAACGCCAAGGGCTGGAGATGGATTGCCAAATCTTGTGAGTGCTAATAGTTTGCTTAGAAGACAGCTGGAATTATTTGCAGCAGTGAGACCAATCAAAATACCGGATAAAAATATTGACTGGACTTTTTTTCGCGAGAACATTGAAGGCGAATATATTTGGGGAAATAAAGGAATTCAGGTAAATGAAGACCTTGCAGTTGATTTTAAAGTACAGACTCGTCAGGGGAGTGAAAGAATCGCCAGAGCGGCATTTGAATTTGCAAGAAAGAATGGAAAAAAGAATGTTACAATTGTAACAAAAGCAAATATTGTAAAGCTGGCTGATGGTAATTTTATAAAGGCAGTTCGCAAAGTGGGAGAAGAATACCCGGAAATAGAGATTCAGGAGCGTTTAGTAGACGCTATGTGTGCCAAGATGCTGGATCCGGAGTTTAACGAAGGTATCGAAGTCGTTGTACTGCCTAATTTATATGGCGATATCGTTACAGATATTGCAGCGGAACATCAAGGCGGACTGGGAACAGCCTCATCATCTAATATTGGTAATAGATATGCTTTATTTGAAGCTATTCATGGAACTGCTCCATATCTGATATCACATAACAGAGGGGAGTATGCTGATCCGTGCAGCTTGATCAGGGCAATGGGAATGATGCTGGCACATATCGGTTATAGTGATAAAAAAGAATTGTTAGATAAGGCACTGGATATATGTACGATAACTGAACGAAAAATTGTTCTTACTACTTTTAGGGAGGATGCCAGCAGCGAGGAATTTACGGACTATTTGCTGGATACAATCCAAAAAATGAAGCAGGAGTAGAACGAACTGGTAAAGAAAGCGGCAAAGATGAAAGATTCGGATTGGGAAATATTATATGAATTACATAAAAATCCAAATATGACCAGGGTAGCTAATTTACTGTATATGACGCAACCGTCCTTAACTAAGAGATTACAAGGAATGGAAGCCGAATTACAAATTACTATTCTTGATCGTACTCCGAAGGGGCTTTGCTTTACACCGGCAGGAGAATACCTTGCTGAGCGAGCTAAGGAGCATATTGCGTTTTGCCAGGAAACTAATAAAGGATTGAAACATTTTCGAGAGAAACCTGCAGATATTATTACGATAGGTTCTTCCTATACCTATAGTAAGTATTACCTGCCGGAGGTATTGAGTAAATATCGTCAGAAAAATCCAGGAACAGAATTTGATATTCATAGTGAACAGAGTAATGTTTTATTCCGCAAAGTCGTGGAAGAGAGTGTTGATGTTGCCTTTATCCACGGAAATTACGAAGGTGCTGTGGAGCAGATATTGATTGGAACAGGACAAGCCTATCTGGTTACTGACAAGCCGGTAAAAATGGAAGATATTCCATATATGCCCAGAATTATGTATACGACAAATGATAGAACGCTGGAATCGTTAGAAGAATGGTGGCAGGATCAATTTGGAACCAAAAGTCCGGCGGGCATGGCAGTTGGTTACATAGATGTGGCATGGAGGCTGATTCATAAGGGGATGGGATATACTTTGTGTTTTTGGCCGGATGATTTTTCGAATGAATATGGGTTATGCTTAACGCCGCTTATTAAGAGAGATGGAACCCCTATCGTACGAAATACATGGTTCATATATAAGAAGTCCAAACGTCGTCCGGAAGTTCTGGAGCATTTTGTACGGTATATAGAAAAAGAACTTAAAGTATGAAAAATATAAAGAGCATTTCAAAACAGTAAAAATTATGTTTTGAAATGCTTTTTGCTATTCCATTTGCGAATATCCTCATTCAAATAAGCAATTTCCGTTGAGAAACACTTTACCTTATAATCAAATTAGTCAAAATACACAACAAAACAGTATTTTGTTAAAAAATATTAAACAATTTTATTATAAGGGGGAAAAGAGATGTCTGAAAAAGAAATGATTCAAAAAAATCAATTTACCATTGGTGGTTTGCCCTGGTGGAAAGCTTTTATGGCTGTTATTATATGTGCAATACCCATGTATTTGGGTGTTCAGTCTTCCAGCATGACAGGTACCTTATGTTCATGCTTTGCACTCGCCATCATTTTGAATGAAATTGGAGAGCGACTTCCAATCTGGAACAATTATATTGGTGGTGGTCTTTTGATGTCGTTCTTTGGTATCGCTATTATGAAGTATTTCGCCATTATTCCGCAGGAAGCTTTGGACAACATCAACAGTTTTGTATCTGATGATGCGAATTTCCTGGAATTTTTTATCGTGATCTTAATAGTTGGCTCTGTTCTTGCGCTGGATAGAGATATTCTGATCAAGTCATTTGCCGGTTATATTCCTGCAATTTTGGGTGGACTTGCAGCAGCTTCTATTCTGGGTGTTGCTACCGGATTGATATTTGGTGTAGGACCAACTGATACCATTATTAAATATGTACTCCCAATTATGGGTGGCGGTAATGGCGCCGGAGCTGTACCGCTTAGTAATATTTATGAATCGGTAACCGGTGATGCAGCGGCAAATTATTATGGTTTTGCAATTATTATTTTAACGATTGCAAATATCTTTTCTATTATTGGATCCGCCCTTTTAAACACATTGGGACAGAAATTCCCCAGTATGACCGGAGATAAGAAGACCCTTCTTAGAAATGGCGGCAACATTGCACGTGATGATGAAAAAATCAAAATTTCAAAGCAGGATATTATGGGAGCTATGTTAATTGCATTTGCGTGTTTTGCTGTTGGTCGTTTGATGAATAAGGTGATTCTTCCTAAAATTGCCGGAGCAGAGATTCATGCATATGCTTATATGATTATCTTTACTGTTATACTGGCAGTTACCGGTGTTATTCCGGCTAATATACGTGCAGCAGCAAAGAGCTTTCAAGGATATTTATCTGCATGTACCGGCATTATTGTTATGGCTGGAATGGGAGCGGATTTTGATATCGCAGAATTGTTTGCAGCAATGACTCCGGGAAATGTTTTAATGGCACTTATGATTGTAATTGGAGCGATTCTGGGAGCTGGTGGAGTAGGATATCTGGTAGGTTTTTATCCAATTGATTCCGCACTGACCGCAGGATTATGTATGGCAAATCGAGGTGGTAATGGTGATATTGCGTGCCTTGGTGCAGCAGATCGTATGGAACTGATTGCATATGCGCAGCTTTCTTCGAGACTTGGTGGTGGTATTGTATTGATCATTGCTTCTTTTGTATTCTCATTTGTATTTAAATAAAAAATTCCGGATAAGGAGAACTAGATAATGGTTGCATATTTTAAGTTACAACATAATCTTATATTAATTTCGGGTGCATTCATAGGAATTGCAGTTGCCTTGTCCGGATTAGTTATTGATATTCATGGAGAATCCGGTTATCTAAGAATGTTTTATTATGCAATATTCTTATTTACGGGAGTTGTTATAGCAAGAATCATGTCTTCTCAACTTGCGAACAGGAGATTAAAAAGTTTGTATAAAACTTTGTATACGGATGGAGATGCACAAAAATTCATAGAGCATTTTACTCCAATTGTTAATAAAGTACCTGAGAACTCTATTGAATATATAGATGGATGCAATAAAATAGCATTCGCATATGAGGCATTGGGAGAATATCAAAAAGCACTGGATTTGACTGACTCGTTGGAACCGGAGAAGTTAAAACTTCATGTTTTGACAGGAAGTGCAACAACATTGATACAGAAGCTTCGATTGGAGTTATTATTAAAAGATAAAGAGTCGGCGGGCATAACTTATGAAAAAGCAGTAGAATTATCTGCGGTGGCAAAAGACAGGGCTCCAAAACTTTCGGAAAATATAGTCCAATGTTTAAAAGCATATCAAATTTGGCTGAAACATCTTTACGGAAATGATGATGAGTATGAATATATAAGGGAAGAATATGAATGTGCAAGTAATGCTATATATAGATCTGAAATGAAAACTCTTTATGAGGAGATGCTACAATCAGAAATATAGCAGTATACCTACACAGAAAGAGATAAAGGAATTGTAGAGGAGAAACGGTATATGGAAAATTCAATCACAAGAAAAATACTGGAATCACATCTGGTTTCCGGGAATATGGTACCGGGAACTGAGATTTTTATTAAAGTTGATCAGACACTGACACATGATATTAATGCAGTTATGACTTATCTGGCATTTGAGGCTATTGGTCTGGATCGGGTTAGAACAGAGTGCAGTGTCAGTTATCTGGATCATAATTTGTTATATGTGGATAATAAGACACCGGATGATCATATATATCTGCAATCGGCAGCCAAAAAATATGGAGTTTTTGTATCCAGACCGGGAAATGGTATTTGCCATGCAGTACACATGGCACGCTTTGGAAAGCCGGGAAAGATCAGCATGGGCGGGGATAGTCATACACCTCATGGTGGAGCCATTGGCATGTTATGTATTGGCGTAGGCGGTATGGATGTGGCAACGGCCATGACGGGTGTTCCTATGAGACTTACTATGCCCAAGGTTGTAAAAGTACATCTGACCGGAAAACTGAGACCGGGTGTTAATTCCAAGGAAATCATCCTGGAAATGCTGCGAAGAGAGAGCGTAAAGGGCGGACTTGGAAAGGTTTATGAATATGTGGGACCGGGAGCAACTGCATTAGAGGTTCCTGCCAGGGCAACCATTGCTAATATGGGAGCAGAAATGGGAGCGACTACTTCTATTTTCCCGGCAGATGAACAGGTCAGGAAGTTTCTGAAAGCAGAAGAACGGGAAGCGGACTTTATGGAAATCCAGCCTGATCCGGATGCAGAATATGATGAAGAGATAGAGATCAATCTGAGCGAACTGGAGCCATTGGTTGCTTGTCCTCACCTTCCGGATAATGTAAAGAAATTAAGTGAAATCGAGAAGAAGCCGGTACAGCAGGTTATGATTGGAAGCTGTACAAACGCCAGTTATGCAGATATTGCAAAAGCAGCATTAGTATTTAAAGGACATCATGTCCATGAAGATGTAAGCTGCACCTGTGCAATCTCCACAAAGCAGATTTATAAACAGTTAAGTCGTGACGGTTATCTGGAAATGCTGGTTGATGCAGGTGTGAGGTTATTGGAGATTGCCTGTGGCCCGTGTTGTGCAATCGGTCAGACGCCGCCTACAAAAGGAGTCGCAGTACGTACGACGAACCGTAACTTTAAAGGTCGTTCCGGTAATCCTAATGCTGAGTTATATCTCGTAAGTCCGGAAAGCGCAGCAGCAACAGCTATTATGGGTACTTTTGCTTCAGCAGAAGATATCATGGGAGAGGAAATTCAGAATTTAAATTCCGTGCAAGAACCCGTGAAATACTTTGTGGATGATTCCATGATCATTAAGCCGTTACCATTGAAAGAAGCAGAAAAGGTGGATATTGTCCGCGGTCCTAATATCAAACATTTGCCGGTACCGGATGCACCGGAAGAGCATTTGTGCGTACCGGTAAGTTTAAAAGGCGGAGATAACATTTCTACAGACGATATTACACCTGCCAGCGCGGAATTCAGCAGTATGCGTTCCAATATTCCACTGATGTCACAATACTGTTATCACAGGTATGACGAACAGTTTGCAGCAAGAGCAAAAGAGATGGGAAAAAGCATTATTATCGCCGGGGAGAACTACGGTCAGGGATCTTCCAGAGAACATGCAGCTATTAATCCCATGTATTTGGGCGTGAAATGTGTAATAGCCAAAAGTATTGCCAGAATTCACAGAGGAAACCTCATAAATCACGGTATTGTTCCTTTATTATTTGTGAATGCAGAGGATTATGACAGTATCGAATTGTCTGATGAAATGGACATTGAGAATTTTACAGATCAGCTGAGAAGCGGAGAAATTACGATTAAGAATATTACAAAACATTTCTCATTTCAAGTAAGGCTGGAAGTGACTGAAAATGAACTTGAAGTGGTTCTCGCCGGAGGGCAGCTTTCTTTCTTAAAAAAGCAGTTGGAGAACATGAACAAATAGTGTATTTACTTTTTTAAGGCACATGCTAAAACTTCAAATCTTAAAATGTATTAAGATGTATTCATTTCCATTGACTTTATTTTGCAAAGTGGTAAACTAAGCAACGGTACAGGAAAGTCAGCGATAATTTGCCGGAAATTGACCCATAGGCAATATCGATAGATACATAGAAAAAAGGAATTGGACTTTTTTGTATTTCAAAGCTATATTGATTATAAGATATAGAACAGTTTATGATTTGTCATGAGGCAATAGAAAGGAAGCGGAGGATTATGATGCAGACAGCAAAGCAGACAGGTATGGCATTTTCATCTCTTTTTGGAAGCTATATTATGGACACTGTAATGAATCATCAGACAGAAAATAATTCCCAGTGCAACAGAAAGCACGAAGAAGAATTATTCGAGGTTATTGATGATTATGTAGAACAGGCATAAAATCCCTTATTACATAAATGTAAAAAGGAAAAGGCTATTGGAGAAATCCAGTAGCCTTTTTTGGTGTATACAATGATACCTGCATGAAGATAAAATGAAAAAGATTTAAAAACGTCTTGACTCTCCCACCATGGGACATCTTATTCTGTAAATGAGCTCAGAAACAAACACATATGTGGAGGTAGTGATGTTACGAATTGGAGATTTTTCAAAGCTGTCGAGAATTACCATTAAAATGCTGAGGCATTATGATGAAATCGGATTATTGAAACCGGATACAGTGGATGATTTTACAGGCTATCGGTATTATCAGGAATCTCAGCTGTTACAGGCAGAACGAATCGTATTATTGAAAAATATGGGATTTGGTCTGACTGCCATTGCAGAGATTTTGGTAAATTATACGGATGCTCGTGAAATGGAGCGCTTTCTCATGCTGCAAAAGCAGGAAATGCTGGCACAATCCGCGGAAATTCAGGAGAAAATCCGTATTCTTGACAGTACGATTAACTGGTTGAGAAAGGATGGAACGATGATGGAGTATGAAGTTTGTTTGAAAATAGTACCGGAGAGATATGTGGCAAGTTTTCGTCAGATTATACCGGAATATGCGGCAGAGGGGATTCTGTGGCAGAATATGAGACAGGAGCTTGCACCATTGCAGATTCAGGATGCAAATCCGTCTTATCCGATTGTGGTGTATCATGACGGAGAGTATAAGGAAAGAGATGTGGACGTGGAAGCACAGCTGGCTGTTCAGGGAAAGCATGAGGATACAGGACGTGTAACCTTTAAAAAGGTAGAGGCTGTTCAGGTAGCCAGTGTTACCTATAAGGGAGGCTACGAGCAGATTAGCCGGGTCAATGAGAACATCGCCAGATGGATTGCTGATAACGGATATGAATATGCAGGTAATTCCTTTAATATTTACTATGTAAGCCCTGCACAGACGAAGGATTCTAAGGAGTTTGTGACCGAGGTTTGTTATCCGGTGAAGAAGAAATAAAGATTGCTATCAAAGTGACGGTTCAGCCGTGTATCATATGCTTGTTCGCATACGATACACGGCTGAACCTCGTTTTACGACAAAATGTATTTCTTTCAAGCTACAGCCCAAAGCGGTGAAAGTTTTCAATGGAGGTAGATGTGGATATGGAAAATCATAAAGTAAAAATGCAAATAAAAAATAACTGTAGTTAATAGAGAATAAGAAAGCTATATCACTGGATGAATTAGCGGAGAATAGGCGCAGAGATTACAACATCGTACAAAAACAAAATACTTTTTGTACGATGTTGTAATTCTTATCTTTGGGAGTATAATATAACTTGATACAAAAACTATAGAGAAATTGTATAAAGTTATTGTGAGGTGATGACATGACAGCTCAGGTAGATTATCAAAAGATATTTGACAAATACAATGGAATAATGCGTACCTGTGATCTTATGAAAGAAGGGATTTTTTACGCCAAGATCCAGGAACTGATGAAAGAGGGACAGGTAGAGAAGATTAAGTATGGCTATTACCAATGGCAGGATGAACGTGCCTTCACAGAAGCATCAGCGGTTGTATCACTATTCCCAGAAGCTATTGTATGCGACATGACAGCTATTATGTATTATGGATATACAGATCGAGTAGCGGGAGTGTGGCATATTGCAGTAAATAATAAATCTGCTAGAAATAAGTACAAGCTGGATTTTCCTGAGGTAAAACCACATTTTATTGATGATGCAAGACTGAATATTGGTCTTACCACAGGTGAAATAGATGGAATTTCGGTAAGGATATATGACAGAGAACGAGTAATCTGCGATTGTCTTAGGCATATGAATTCGATGGATGGAGAGGTTTTCAATGTTGTAATCCAAAGGTACGTTCATGATAAGAAAAAAAACTCAGCAAAGCTCATGGAATATGCAGCAAAACTTGGCGTTGAAAAAAAGGCAAGGAGAGTGATTGGTGTATGGCTGTAAAAGAGATTAAAGATATGGGTGCTTCTGTCTTAACTCTAATTAAGAAGCAATCCAAAGAAACTGGAATCAATTATCAGAGCTGCTTGCAGCTCTTAGCGCAAGAAGAATTCTTGCGTAAGCTGGAACAGTCTAATTATGCTGACAATTTAATCCTAAAGGGCGGAATGTTTCTTTATACCATAACGAATTTTGCTGGAAGACCTACAATGGATATTGATTTTCTGATGTGTAGAATTTCAAACGATATTGCTGGTATGGAACAAATCATGAGAATCATTTGTGAGGTTAATACAGGTAATGACTTTATAACAATGGAAGTACTGGGAACGATGGAAATTACACCAGAAAAGGATTAATTCGCTGAGACATTACAGCATAGAGGTACACCTTATGAAAAGGATAGCTTAGAGAAGATTAAGGCATTTGATGACAACCCTTCTTTAACTTGAGTTTCCGCAGATTTATCCACAAGCTCCTGATTTTATCAGCATTGTAATGAACAACTTTAAAAAAATGCCCAAAATATAAGGAATCTCATTCCTTTTTGATGTAAAATTAAGCTACCAAA
>JAQUUX010000138.1 GCA_028693705.1 Lachnospiraceae bacterium
GTTGTATATGCAGGAAATTGTTTCGGAATCTTCCCTTTCCTGGAATTTTTACGGCTGTATGCAGAATGCACGGTAGAAGTAAGACAACTTCTTGATCCGATCCTGGCTCAATTATAACAGGCTTTTGGAGCTGTTTCCAAAAGCCTTATTGAAGTATATTTATTTGTTTGGCTGGTCGAGTAGACTAGCCCCTTGCGAGGCAGGTCCCTCTACAGAACCGGACGTGCGGCTTTTCCGCATCCGGCTCCTTGCAAAGTTAATTGTTCAACAACTATCATCCATAAATACTGACATATATCTTTGGGCGGGCTAGCGGATATACCTTCTGCATTGCGTTAAGCGCATCCCATGTATAGCTTTTCTTTTGACTTCTACGATTAAGCCAGCAAAACAGGCTGCGCTGTACTCTGAAATAGAAATCATTTATACCCTTAGTATTGTCAGTAATTCCGTAGTAGTGATAATAGCCAACAAGTATCTGGTTTAGCTTCCTGATGATCTGCGGTAGCGGCAGGATCCGCATCTCCGCGATCTCCCTATGTACTTCCCTGCATTTCTTTGCAAACTTCTTCTTGCTGGTTTTCCTCTTCACTCTGAACTTTCCGTTCCTGCTTTTGGAACAGTAGTGTGTGAAACCCAGAAATGTAAAAGTCTCTGGCTTATTTCCATTCTTCCTGCACCGTTCTTCTGCATGCCTTCCGAACTCAATCAGCCTGCTCTTACTTTCCTCAAGTTCCAGCCCAAAGTGCTTCATTCTGTGTTTCAGTCTCTCATAGAACTCTTCTGCATCCTCTTTATTCTGGAAGCAGCACACAAAATCGTCGGCATAAACTATGATGTCGGCATAGCCTCTAAGGTAAGGTTTTACCTTTTCCTTAAACCACCATAAAAGCACATAGTGCATATAGATGTTTGCTATGATTGGCGAAACTACCGATCCCTATGCAAAGAAGAAGACTATGCAAAGAAAGTACAGATTTTCCTTTAAAACAAAGCATTCCTTTTGATTTTACTTTGCATAGTATTCTACTTATTACAGTTACAGCTCCGTGAGCCATTCCATCAGGTCGCTGCTCTCACTCCAGTCTGGCAGATTGGAATCCACCAGGTCAGGATAGGCATTCTCCAATGCTTTTCGCTTGAGCTCAACATCAGCTCTCGCATAAATTTCTGTAGTCTTGATATCACTGTGACCGAGAAAGTCACGGATATAAATCAGATTCACACCGGCCTGCAGCAGATGAATCTCAACTTCCTATGTTTTTTAACCCTCAATAGTTCTCAGGTGTAGTTGTAATCTCAAATTCTGCATCTGACATATAGGATAATGCTCTTCTCATTTCTTCTAGCGCACACTTAAGATATCTGTTCGCTTTTTCATTTTTTCCATTAAGGAGGAGGCTCTCCATAATCATTGTATCTGCTTCAAGATCCCCCATGACATCAATTAAATCATCATACATTCCCAATACATTATCCATACACTACTCCTTACTCGAATTCAAAAATGCAATAATCTCGTCCGCTGTTTTAGTGCTTGCATGATAAGCCTCCAGCACCTTCTTGTCTTCCAGTTGCTTTCTTTTGGTCACAAGCCTCTCCAGTTCATCAAGTGCTGCATCATATTTTTTCTTTGCCACAGCAACAGCCGCTTCAGCCTGTTTTATTTTATCATCGATTGATATCACTTTTCTTGCCATCTTCAACACATCCCTTCTTCTTTCATATTTTCTGACTGTTCTGATCCCATATGTTCCAGTCTTATCCTTGCAAGATCTGCACTTATTTCCCTGGCCTGTTTATGTATATTTTCGGCAGTCATATCGAATGCCTTCAAGATTGCTTTCTGTGTTGCTGTGACGGCATAGTCCAGATTGTACTCATTATCGGCACCCTTTAGAAGTTCTATCTTTTCCAATTCTTTGATAGCCGCCGGTACAGTCATATAGTTCTGTTTTTTCTCCATTCTTCCCACTTCATCTTTCAAAAGTGCATAGATTCGGCTACGGATTATGGTAGCAACAAAACCTATAAATATCTTTGTATCAAAGGACTCATTTGAGTAGACGCGTTCACAGTGGGCACCAAGATATGATTTATCACCTCGGAATGTCTTCTCCGAACCATCTCTGCTCTTATAAAGAGTTAATGCATCTTCCGCGCTCATCTTGTTTGATGTAACAATCACAAAATATCCGCATAGTTTTATCTGCCTGTTGATTACATCTTCTTTTTCAATCCCACTCATAAATTTTTCATCTTCCAGTCCTTCGTGCCAGAATACCAAATCAAAATAGGTTTTATATTCTCCTCCGGGATGTATGGGCTCTCCCATACACTCCTTCAGTTTTTTTGCCATACGATCAACCTTATTTTCAAATTTTTCGCGTTCAGCTGCCTTTTTTCCATCGTCATAATAGATATGAAAGTAACGGCCTTTTTTGTCTGAAGCAAAAAGGGTTCTATTGACCGTAGTTCCACTTACCTTATACGCCCTGATACTATTCTTTCTCTGGTTTTCAAATGTTCCCTGTACATCGAGAACAATCTCACTTACAAGGCTCTTCATTCCCTTTACCATGATAACAAAATCATAGCCATTACGATCCATAAAACAGATATTTTCTTTGCAAAAATATCCTCTGTCAAGAATGAATCCAACATGCTCATATCCATAGCTTTTTGCTTTCTTCAAGGTGTACTGCAGTTGTGAAACATCAACAATACTTCCTGGATATGATTCGTAAAAAAGCGGTTCTCTGTTATTTCTGTCATACGCGATCGAATAACTGAAGATATCTGTTTCTACACCTTCCTTTGCATGTCCAAGTTCGACCAGGTCTATATCCCCGGATTGGCTCATCTTATTTGTTGAATCGTAAGATATATATATCTTTTCACGATGGTCTCTTTTAGCGTTCCATTCATTCAAAAAACGGATTCTCTGATCCACCGTTACTTCTCCCAGAAAATCAGACACCTTGGAATCACTATATATCCACATATCATGCGTGAACAGTGCATGATCATAAGCGTAATCAGGGTAATACTGGCCTGCATTATTCTCTGTGATAATCGAATATGCGGCAAGATCTAAGAACAATCCAGCATCTCTGCCAACAATTCTGACGAGCATTTCATCCAGATGATAGTCTGATATAATCTTACGGATTATTAGAAATGCACCTATATGGAGGCAACCACTTCTAAACTGTACATCCATTTCTATCGGCAACAACTCTCTGGGAAAGTATTTAAGAAACTTCTCATTTGGATATAAAAACGAAGGTTGCTCCGGATCCCTTTTACCTATACAGGTCCTTTTAGGAGTATTGTATTTTTTATCTTTCTGATACGTTCTGGCATACTCATAATAAACATATGGCGTACCACTTATCGTCTTCACGGTAATCTTGCCAGCCGTATCTGGTATCTTCACTCTGCAGTTTAAATACATATGCGTGTCCTTTCATAATTAAGGGTTAATTATCCCTTATTCATTATACGACACATGCACTAAAAAAACAATAAAAAATGCTATTTTTCCCAATTATACGGGCTTTTTTGCATCCTGTTGTTGAGTTCCAATGAATTGAGGGTTAAATATTTAGGAAGTTAAGGATGAACTGCCTTTGAATCTTAACTTCCAGAGATTTTAACACTCAAATAATGAAAGCTCCGGGTGACAGTACAACTGACAACCAGGAGCTTTTGATCAATAACCACACATAAAATCATCCAAATCCTGTAATGCTTCTTTTAA
>JAQUUX010000070.1 GCA_028693705.1 Lachnospiraceae bacterium
CTCTGGTGCTGAACTACTAATATAACATACTAGAAGGTTTGCAAGAGTAACTTCTGGTAGTAACTTTGCAATATTAAGTTCTAGTTTAAGGCTGAATGGGCTGGAATTTAACTTTTCAATTCAGCTACAATAAATTTATAAAAGTTGCAAGATGATTTAAAAACTTTTAATAACATATGAAAGGAGGCACGTCTAATGTTAGAAAATCCATGTACTACATATGAATTTTTAACGGTCGAGGAATTTTCTAAGAAAACCGGATTTACACCCTATGTAATTCGTAAATGGGTTAAAACCGGAGAAATTCCACACACCAAAGCCGGTGCAAAAGTCTTAATCAATTACACTCTATGGAATGATAGCGAACGTAGAAAATGGATTAGACAAGGCGACGGGATCTTAGTCGAAAAATAAGGAGGCAGACATGAAAAGAGATTTTTGGAGTATATCCATAAATCGAGCGAAAGCTCAAAATAAAAATCTTAAGCGAAAAAATGACATTTATTCGCTTAGATCTAAGAGATTTTGGAGGAAGAAAAAATGTATGTAAATGAAGTTTCGTTTAAAGATAGTAACACTAAGATCAAATTTGAGGACGTGCATCCCTTTACTATCGATCCAATGCATACGGATCCCGGGCGCGCGTTGTGCGTGTACGATCTGAAAAGTAAGAAATACGTTAGATTTTTATTAAGTTCCGTAGAAAACGTTACAACAACACAATCAAAATAGGAGGATTTTAAAATGAGTATGAAAGATAGAATTATAGACGTAAACAAAAGAGACGAGGAACTAAGAAAAGAAGAAGTTAAAAAAGAACTTCGTGCAATAGCTGATAAAATGGGTAAGAAACTCGATATTTCAAAGGCTTGCCAAAGTAAAAAGGATATTCCGGGAGTATTAAGAGCTCTTGATGAATATGATGAGCTTAAAGATCAATACGAAGAAAAGGAACTCCGTATTTCGGGCGATATGACAACAGCCAACACTAATCACAGAATACTCCTGGATAATAGCTCGAACGAGTCTCTTGAGAGTCGTGTCTTAATTGTACCTACTAAAACATATGAGGGAACGTTTGAAGATCGTGATTGCTATATCACTCTTGAAAAGCAAAAATCAGCAACGGAGGACGTGCAACTTGTAGATCTTACAGACTATATTAAAACTCACGAATACGATATGTCTGATAAAGCCGGAGCTTTACAGACGATACACGGCGTAAATATAGATTATAGAGACGACGATCCGGAGACTTTCGACAGACTCAGCCGAGAAATTGAAAACGAGAGTTATATAAATAGTATAAATAAAATGATCCTTGGAGGATTATCTACCGGAAAGACTCTCGTTGTATTGGATCCAACGGCGTTATCTACCGCTATTCATACTTATTTATGCGCTAAAGCCAAGAAAAACACTATTATCATAACTAATAATACCGGCATGAAAAAACTCGACATTACAGACGCGAACGGCGTCGCATTAATCAAGCGTGTTAACGGAAAAGTGATATATAAAGACTCTTTCGAGGTTGTCGAGATCGACAATGATTTCTTTGAGGATCTCCCGAACGGTGCCCCTTGCTTTATTGGAGACCTTTTCGGCGCTTGTGCCCTTATCAAATATCGAGAAAAACGTGAGCTACAAGCTAACGGTGTTGATGGGTTCGAGACCTACTCTTATCGCTATATTGATTATGTAAAAGCTATTCAGAGAACCGCAAGCGACAAGGCATATATCGCCGGTTATTTAGCTTAATGATTTAAGGAGGTCATTAAGTGGATCCTTGTCCTCAATTCCACTATTAAAAGATAAGGAGATAATAAAAAAATGAAAAAAAAATATACTGATCCGGATTATATCTATTCTGAGGAAGAGATCGAGGCGTTGCATGATTGGATTGTAAATCATCTCGAGCCGGCTAAGAAGATCCATTTTGCAAATCAAGAAAAAAATTACTTTGGATTTCCTTATAAATCTCTTGATACTCTGATTTCGGGCGCCGATATCGAACTACTTGCGTCGCTCGACCTTGGACGCTTACAAGGATTTGATTGTGAAATTATTAGGATTATCATGAGCGAAATTGATCTGTTCCCGATTAGAATCCCCGGATCTCCAATCTACTATTATCGTGCTCTTTGGAAAAATATCACGGCTCCGGGATCTTCTGAAAAATGGAGGATTGAATGATGAAATTCAAAAGCGACGGGAAAGAATCGGAGAATGCGATCGTTCAAAGTGATATCGACGAATTAGACGAAATCGCCGGATATGATCCTAACCCCGCTCCGATCCCGGATTACAAACCTCCAAAAGTGGGACGTTTTTCTCATAGTGAGTTTGGAGACGAATTGATCGCCGAACACCACATAATAACACTTAACGGAAAAATCTATATATATGACGACAGGTATTACAAGCAAGACACGGATCGTATTATCGAGAAAAAAATGATCGAAATTTATCCGGATATCAAGCGTCAACAACGCGCCGAGGTCTTGGATTACACTCGGATCAAAACTCTTGTTAATCCGGAAGATATAAAAAGCAATCCGTATATTATCAACGTCGAAAATACTCGACTCGACCTAAAGACCGGGAAAATGTTAAAATTCACACCCGAGGCGATCGAGTTCGATCGGATCCCGGTCTCATATGATCCAACGGCGTATAGTAGGGATTTAGATAAAATGCTTAATAAGGTTTTTCGACAAGATCAAGAGATCCGGGCGCTATTTGAGGAAATGGTCGGCTATTGTCTGATTAAGCATTGCAAATATGAAAAAGGCTTTCTATTTACCGGATCCGGATCCAATGGAAAAAGCACGATCTTAGAGTTAATAAAAACTTTCTTAGGATCTCAAAATTATAGTTCCTTGGAACTTGATAAGGTAACGGCACAATTTAAGACCTCACTCCTCGAGAATAAGCTCGCCAATATAGGGGACGATATCAACTCGAAAGCTCTCAGCGATACCGGCACACTTAAAAAGCTTTTCTCCGGTCAAAGTCTTGTCGCTGAAAATAAGGGTAAAGATCCTTTTACTTTAAGATCTCACGCAAAACATATTTACTCTTGTAATGAGATCCCGCGATCTTATGACAAAACAGACGGATTTTACCGTCGTTGGGTAATGATCCCATTTAACGCGAAGTTCTCAGAAAAAGATCCGGACTTTGATCCCTTGATTGGAGAAAAAATAACTACCCCGACCGCTTTATCATATCTCTTAAATATGGCAATCGAGGGAGCTCAACGTCTGATTCGAAAAGGTCAATTTACAAAACCTCAGATTGTAACCGAGGCACTCGAGAACTATAAAATAAATAATAGTCTTGTGTTGAGTTGGATCTCTGAAAACGAGCTCGATCGAGACGGTCTCACTCAAAAGCCTCGTGACGAATTATATCTTAATTTCGAGGGGTGGTGCCGGATATCCAATATTAAAGACTACCCGGACAAAAGACGCTTTGATCGTGAGATCATGGATCAATATAATGTCACAAAAAAACAAAAGAGAATTTCCGGAGATAGTGACAAAAGAGCTTTATTCTACGAAAAAACTTAAGACATAAGACACTTTTAAGACATATTTCAAGACGTTAAAATCCTCAGTATTTACAAGGGTTGGGAGGGTTTACGTCTTGAATGTCTTATATTTTTTTAAGTTAATAATAGTAATAAATATAAAGGTTTATAAGATATATAAATAATTAATATATGAATAGGATAGGGGTATATTTCCAAGACATTAAGACATAAACGGCTAGAACCCTTGTAAATACTGAGCTCAGCAACGTCTTGACTATGTCTAAAAAGTAAAGGAGGTTTCATGACAAACAAAGACAAAGTGGATTATCTTCGGAACTATCATTGGACTCTCGAGAATATAAAGCTCATTAACGAACGCCTTGAGCGAGGGGACAAGTACACCAACAAAGAAGATCTTGAGCGCCGGCTCTCCCACGCTCTAAAGTCCAAGGATAAAATAGAGTCGTTGATCCATGGCATAAAGGACGAGCGTCTCGCCCTACTTCTCGAGTTAACATATATAGAAGATCTCCCGCTCGATAGCGTAGCGGAACGAATGGGACTCTCATACTCAAGGATAACAAAGCTACATATAAAAGCACTTAACGAGCTTAAGATCAGTTGATTGTAAGCTCGTAGGAGGCGATTTAAGCGACCGTTATTCTCAACGTCCGTTTGAGTGTTAATGATATTTTTATTCAACCTCGAGGACGCTAGAGGGGTAGGGGTGGGTTAAATTCTACGAGCCTCTACGGGAACACCGATTGCGATGGGGGCTTTCGTAGCAAAAACTCCCCACACGCACTAATTTATAGAAAAAGTGAGTATTCGTGAGAAAACACGAGAAAAAAGGAGGTATATATTTGACTGAAAATGAATTAAAAACTAGCTTATGCGAGTGTTATAGAGACCCCGATGTCTATAATAAAAAATACTCAGCTTGCTTTTGTGGAATTGAGTTAACTCGCCGTTGTAATCTTAATTGTATACATTGTTATAAAGGAGACGCACAAGATCTCGATATAGATCCACAATTTATAGACTCTGTTTTAGATCAGATCGACACGATTTATCATCTAGGCATAGCCGGAGGAGAACCGTCTCTTGCTCTCGGATCACTACGTTATCTATTGGACTCCCTACGACGTCATAATACCTATGTAGGTAAGGTTACAATTACAACTAACGCTGTTATTTTGAGTGAAGAATTTCGAGATTTATTCTATTCTTTAAGGGCATACTCGAAAAATCCTAATCATTGTCGTATAATCGTAAGTAATGATCGATTTCACAAAGACTCGTCTAAAATGACAAAAACCGAGTTAGAAACTCATTGTAAATTTTACCGTAACGGTAAAAGAAATATAATTACTATGCAAGATTGTAATAAGCGAATGGGACTACTTAAAAGAGCCGGGAGACTCTCCAAGCCACCTAAATGCGATTATAAAAAATGCCGTGATGATCTAACGTATAGAAAAGACTATATAGATCGATATCGTGCTTATGCGTCAGCAGATCCGGCTCCTATCTATAAAAACTCGTTACAACATTACGGTAATCATATCTGCGCAATTATCATAACAACAAAAGGAAACGTGTTTAGAGGCGATATGGTTCCTTATGAGGACGAAGATACTAATATATGGCAAGCCGGTCACATTACTGAAAGCCTAGACACTATCCTAAAAAGAGACGATTTAAACTTGGTCAACACATTTATTAGCTATGTTGTTAATCTTAAAGATGTTTGTAATGACATTAATAATATTGTTCATGGCGGATTTACGGGAATATTATTATTTATAAGGATTGATTTTAAACTATTAGAAAAAAAAGATTATCTTATTAAAAGAAATTTTAACTCGTATATCTCAAGTTAGAAAAGCTTTTACGACTGAGAATATGGACGATAGCCGAGTTAAAGATCTCATTAAAGAAATGGAGCGAATAAATGCAGAGCAACTTATAACAACTTTGGATAATGTAATTTCTGAAATGAACAAAGAAAAAACCTCGTAGAATATACGAGGCTTTTCTTTTTAAGCTGATGATGGGAATTGAACCCATGACCCCTTCCCTACCAAGGAAGTGCTCTACCCCTGAGCCACATCAGCAACTAACATATTAATTTTTTCAAGATTGTGTGACAAAAGTGCGACAAACTTGATTTGACAGAGCCACCTATCGCCGTTAAAATAGGGTTCTAAGGACTTTTGACCTCTTCACTACCAATGAGGTGCTCTACCACTGAGCCACATCAGCTTAGTTGTCGTCTGAAACACGTCCCAAACGACTGACCGAATGTTATTGTAACAAAAGGTGTTTCTTTTGTCAACACAATTCTTTCATTATTCCATCAATGATATAGCCGCAGATATCTTCTCTTGTAGCACCATCCATTTCCCGTTTGATAATCGTTTCATCCTCTGTTAAAGCCCAGATAAAGAATATAAATTTCATAGTGATAACTGCTGAAATATAAGACTCAGGAAGATCTTTTCTGATTTCGTTTTTTCCTTTTGCGATGTTGATATATCTAACCAAAAGCTTTTTGGGCGTAACCAGATCATACTGCTCCAGCATACACATCTTTTCCTTGATCATGTCTCCCAGAGATGATTGGACCATTATAATGTGAGCATACATTCCAAGCGTTTTTGTGGTAATTTTCCTGGCTTCCATGTAATGCAGACAGGTTAACAGACTTTCCTGAAACGTGCGTTCCGTTGACATTTCCTGTTCCAGCTGCTGCATAAATAAAATAGCCTCATAGCATATGGCGCTTGCTATGATTTCCTCTTTATTGGAAAAATATTCATAGGCAGTACCCTTTCCGATTCCAGCTTTTGTTGTAATCTCTGAAACCGTAAGGGTCTGAACATTTCTGCCCTCTCCCAACAGCATAACTACTGCGTGAAAGAGTGCCTGAACCTTTTCCGGTAAATCTGTAAAAGATAACTCTTTGTTCATTTCATTTTCCGTATGAAGACACAGCTGTTAAACCGCATCTTCATACTATCCCTTTCATAAGAAAAACCAATTGCTCTGCTGTAGAAAATTAATACATTACAGAATCGTCTACTTCTGCTTCTTTTCTCTTTCTTCTCTTTTTACCAATACCATCCAGTATCATATAGAAGGTAGGCAATAATATCAATGTCAGAATGGTGGATGCTGTAAGACCACCGATGATAACCACTGCCATACCCTGCATCATCTGGCCGTTATCACCAATTCCAAGTCCTAATGGAATCATGGAAAGGATTGTTGTCAAAGTCGTCATCAGGATAGGACGTAAACGGATCATACCTGTTTTTACCAATGCATCTTCAACAGTCATTGTGTGTCTTAACTGATTTGTTGAATCTACATATAAAATACCATTATTTACAACAATACCCATCAGCATCAAAAAGCCCATCATAGAGGTCATACTCAGTGTTGCTCTTGTAAGTGTCAGCAGGAAGAAGGAACCTATCAAACTGAATGGAATACAGATCATAACCATCATAGAGAACTTCGGTGATTCAAACTGCATAGCCATTACCAAAAATACCAGGAATACCGCGATGATAATTGCTTTAAAGATAGACATTAACTCTTCCATCATCATATCATCCATCATACTGCCGGTAGGTGTAACACCATTTGGATAATCAAAATCTGCTGCTAAGGCATCTATCGCCTTCTGCGCCTCAAACTTCTGAGATGGAGACATAGTCGCTGTTACACTTACATTATAGTAACCATCTGTCTTCATAATGGTTTCCATGGAGTCTGTATACACAATTGATGCAATATCTCTAAGCGGTACTGTTCCACCGGTATTGGTTGCAATATCCACATCAAGGATAGCATTCAGATTATCATACACGCCTTCCGGATATTCCACATGAACCGTGTACTCTGTGCCATCATTTGTTACATCAATAGCATCCACACCACTTAAAATATTATTCACGGCAGAACCTACCTGAATAGGTGTCAGTCCACAGCTCATGGCTTTCAACTGATCTACTGAAACCTCTGCGCTGGTGCTGGCATCTGCTACAGAACTGGTTACATTGATAACACCGGGAACCTGACGAACAGCTGCCTGTAATTCTTTTGCTGCTGTTTTCAGTTCATCTCTGTCATAACCCTGTAAATCCACTTCCTTGTTAGATGAAGACATCATACTGTTCATACTGCTGCCGCTGGAACTAACGGTTATATCCACATTTGTCATATTGGCAGTCTTCTGATACCATCGTTCTACCATATCTTCCGTAGCAACCGGACTCTTATCATCAATATCCAGAGTAAGACTTGCACTGGATCCACTGGAAATAGACAAGTCATAGGATTCAATGTCTTCATCTGCTGCTGCCATTTCTTCCAGATTCTTCATGAAACTGTCTTTTGCGCTCAATGTGGTACCGGATCTGAAGGTTACATCCACAGCCACCATTCCTTCATCGGAAGAAGGCATCAGTTCCACATTAATCGTGCTCGCCAGCAAGACAGTAACGACGATCATTGCTATTGTAACACCTACAACAATAATCTTCTTATTTAAAACCTTACGTAAGATTCTCTCATAAACATTACTTACCCGATTCAAAATCTTATTAATCGGAATATCTTTTTTCTCTTTTGGTTTGAAAATATTATAAAATAACGGAACCAGTGTAAGTGCTGAAATCAATGATGCCATCATTGCAAATACAATGGTATATCCCAACTGGCTGAACATCTGTCCTGACAAACCAGCCATAGATGCAAGCGGTAAGTATACGACAATGGTAGTAATTGTGGAAGCTACAATAGAAGCTGTAATCTCCTTGGTTCCATCCAGTGCCGCCTGTCTGAATCCCAAACCTTCATCCTTGGCTCTAAAACAGCTTTCAATTACGACGATGGAACTGTCAACCATCATACCAATGGCAATAACCAAGGCTCCCATGGTTACAATGTTCAGCGAGAATCCCATGAAATTCATCAAAATCATAGTTACAAATAATGAAATTGGCATGGAACTACCAACAATCAAGCTGGCTTTAAAGTCTCCAAAGAATAAGAATAATACAAACATAGAAAGAATAACACCAACTACCAATGTCTGCCCTACAGATTCCAAAGAGCTTAAAATTGCTTCACTGGCACTATAGGTGGTTTCAAATTCAATTCCGGGGTTTTCACTCTGGATTCTGGCTAACTCTTTCTCAATACTGGAACAAACATTTACAGTACCGTAGCTTTGGTTTTTCTGTAAACTGATGCTGACATTCTCATTTCCGTTATAACGGCTGACACTCTGTGCATCATTTGTAGCCATATAAACATTTGCCACATCGTCCAAAGTAATGGTCTGACCTGTTGAAGTCATAATTGGCACTTTTTGCAGCTGCTGAACAGTGTTGCAGTCTACAGAAGTACTGACACTGATGTTCTGATCCCCCTGCTCCACACTGCCTGCCGGATAACTGAAATCTACATTTCCCAGAACGCCTGTAATGGAAGTCATGGTCAGTCCATATTGTTTTAACTGATCGGGCTGTAATTCGATACTGATATAATCCTCTGAACCACCGCCTACTGTTACATCAGCCACACCGGTTATAGTCTCCAGTTCCGGTACAATGGAATCGTTGATAACCTTTAACAGATCAATATCACCGGTTTCAGTTGCAGAAATCTCGTAAATAGCCTGGGCATTCATATTCATTTCCATAATGGCAGGCGTACCTGCATCATCAGGAAGTTCCAGCCTGGCAGCATCCAGAGCTGCTCGCAGGTCATCGTAACAGGTATCAATATCCACACCATAATCGTAGGAAAACATAACCATGGAAACATTTTCCTCTGACTGTGATATAACGGAGTCAATACCACTCATAACAGAACCGGCATCCTCGATAACCGAAGTAACCAGTTCATCCACACTCTCCGGATCAGCACCCGGATAAGTGGTAATAACCATCAACATGGGAAGTTCCATGTCCGGTGTTAATTCCATCTTAAATCCAAAGATTGAAGAAATACCAAAGACAACCAGGGCTACAATGATGAGAATGCAGGAAACTGGCCGTTTTAAGGCTAATTTTGTGAAATTCATTCTGCACTTTCCTCCTCAGCAGCTGCCGTTGCAGTTACATCTACTGTTTCAACTATTTCTTTAGTAGAAATTGTTTCGGAAACTTCTGCTGATTCTCCTGTGGTACTTGTTTCATCTGCAGTAGCATTAGGATCTACTACTTTAACCTCTGTTCCATCTGCTAACTGTGGTGACCAGGTTGTAATAACCTGACTGTCAGGTGTAAGTCCTGATAAAATAACCATATCTGTATCGTTGAAAATACCGGTTTCTACATCTGTTTTAACTGCTTTTCCATCTACTGCCAGATAAACATATGCCTGACCGTTATCATAATAAATTGCATCATAAGGAACTAATAAAGCATCCTTTGCGCTGTATGTATCTGCTTTTACTTTTACAGTAACACCATTTGCCAGAGTCGCATTATCATCCGTGATGCTGGCTTTGATGGTAAATAATCCAGTCGCCGCATTAATAGTTCTCTGGATCTCTGTAATGCTGGCTGTATATTCTGTTCCATTTCTGTCAATGGTAATCATCTGACCATTCTGTAAAGTATTCATAATATCTTCACTGACATTGAAGGTTACCTGCATGGTATTGTCAGATGAAATGGTATATGCCTGCATACCCTGAGAAGCCATATCAAAGGAATCCACATTCTTAGCCTCTACTACACCGGAAATCGGAGAAGTTACCGTGTAATAGGAAAGAGCCAATTCAGCGGATTCGATGGAAACATCTGCTGTTTGGGATGCTACATCCAGAGACTTCTTGGTATCTTCCAAAACCTGCTGATTCTGCATGGCATTGGACTGTTCTGTGGTCTGTTTGGATTTATTTAAATAATCCAGAGTTGCCTGACTGGAATTTACACCAGTGGCATAGCTCTTGATTGCTGCTTCAACGCTGTCGATACTCGTAGTAACAGATGAAATTGACGACTCTAATCCAGTAACAGTACTACTTAAAGAATTAACCGTAGATTGTACATCTGATTTTGTCATACCGTTAATTTTATAAAGTTCCATTGTGACCTTAAACTCATCTTTGGTAGTATTGTCATCATTAAATTGCTCTTCAACGGCCGTAATCGTATATATTGAATCACCTTCTGTTCTTGTACCGCCAACAATATAATTCCCCACGTAAACTCTCGGAATTGTTTTTTGTGTTGCACCACTTGAAAATGCCCCTAATAAAGACTTTGCCGAATTCAGTTTTGCCTCAACATCATTCTTGCTCTCTTCAGCCTGCTTCTTTGCACTCTGCAAATCACTCTTCTGATCTTCATAATCATCAATAGAGTTATCATTCTGCTGCAGTGCCAATTTTGTAGTGGCAATCTGATTATTGATCTGATCCAAAGATGCCTGTTGCTGTAACTGGCTTAATTGCTGTTGCGTTGTCAATGTTGACTCCGCCTGCAATTCTGAATTTGCTTTTCCAAGCTGTGCCTGAGCCAGCTGTAACTGTGCTGATGCGTCATCAATCTTAAATAATGTATCACCGGCATTAACACGATCGCCTACTTCAAAGAAGGTTCCTGTTACCTGACCGGCTACCATAGGGGTAACCACTACCGATTCCTCCGGGCTTACAGTACCTATAAATTCATTTTGTAATGTTAAGTCTCCTGTTGTTGGTGTAGTAACCTCAACGGCAACGGATAAATCTACCGCCTCCTCAACTGCTGCGCTTCCACATCCTGTGAAAAGCAGGGAACTCATCATGATAGCTGTCATGGAAACAGCCAAATACTTCTTACGCTTCTGCATCTTCTTATCCCTTTCATACTATTCTAACGTGACATTTCCCAACATCTGTCTCCTCTTACAGATCAATAAGTTGAACCGTATCACAAATACTAACAAAAACCCCGAACCGACCAGTCGGTCAGTACGGGGTTTTATTCTACCTTTATCACTACTTTACGTCAATAAATTATTTATAAAGTTTTTCTTAAATCACAGGATTTTAAAAATTTTATCACATAATTATAACATTTTTCTGATTTTATTTTTCAATCTGTGCAATGCGTTATCCGTTGCCTTATCATCTCTGTCCAGAACTCTGGCAATCTGGGTATAACTCAGTCCGGTAAGGTAAAGATCCAGAACTTCTTTTTCAAAAGAACTGAGTTCCTGATCAATTTTAGTTTCCAGATTCGCAAGATTTTCCTTGTCTATCCAGGCTTCTTCCGGATTAGACACCCCATCATCCGGCAAGATACTTACTAATGGAATATCTTCGTCACTCTCTTTTTGACTGCTATATAAAGAAATATAGCTGTTCAGAGGTGCATGCTTTTTTCTACCGGATGCCCGGACAGCGGAATACATTTTCCTCGTCACACAGAGGTCTGCAAAAGTCAGGAAGCTGGCATCTCTGCCACTATCATAATCACGAATTGCCTGAAACAACGCAATCATGCCTTCCTGTATCAGATCCTCTCTGTCTCCACCTAAGATAAACATGGTCCCGGCTTTACTGCGTACCAGATTCTTGTATTTATCCATAATATAGTCCATGATGTTCTTTTCTCCATCACGGTATCTGCTCAGTAATTCTTCGTCAGTCAGATCTTGATATTTTTCTCTCATTTTCTTTCCTTATAACTGCACAACAACTATACTTTATACTTGAGCGATTCGCTGTCTAACAATTTCATACGCCATAACGCCAGCCGCAACAGAGGCATTCAAAGAGTCAATATCTCCATTCATTGGAATAGATGCAACAAAATCACATTTTTCCTTCACAAGACGACTCACACCATCGCCTTCATTACCAATGACAAGTCCAATAGGGCCTGTTAAATTCAGCTTGTACATCTGGGTTCCACCCATATCAGCACAGACAAACCAGATTCCTTCTTTTTTCAGATCTTCAATTGTCTTGGAAATATTAGTCACTTTGGCAACGGGTGTATAATTAAGTGCTCCTGCGGAAGTACGAGCAACGGTTGCGGTAAGACCAACTGCCCTGTTCTTTGGAATGATCACACCATGTGCCCCTGCCAGATTAGCTGTACGGATAATCGCTCCCAGGTTGTGAGGGTCTTCAATATTATCCAGGATGAAAATAAATGGAGGCTCATTCTTTTCCTTTGCTGCCTTTAAAATATCTTCTACTTCTGCATATTCATAAGCTGCTGCAATGGCAATAACGCCCTGGTGCTTTCCTGTTTCAGACATCTGGTCCAGACGTTCTTTATCCACAAATTTTACCATGGTGCCATGTTTTTTTGCTTCTCTTTTGATGGTCATCATTGGCCCATCCTGACAGCCATCCAGGACATAAATCTTGTCTATAGGTTTTCCGGAACGATATGCTTCTATGACTGCATTTCTTCCCTCTATTGTAAATTCAGTATATGCCATTTTCTCTCCATTTCTTTTATAGCAATTCAATTGATATGCAAACTTTACTTTCTATATCTTCAGTTCGCACCGTTCCAGTGCCAGCTTGATCAAATCTAACATCCGCTTGTCCTCGCCTGCCAGATACAAGTATCCCATTAGTGCCTCAAAGCCGGTTGCTTTTCTATAATCTGTCACAGAAGCATTTTTTGCTTTGGTATAAGATTTCGCATTTCTGCCACGTTTGTAGACACTCATTTCTTCTTCTGTCAGTTCATCTTCCAGCGCCATGATCATCTTGGACTGGTTTTCTGCTTTTACATATTTGATAGCTGACTTATGAAGGCTTTCATTAGAGCGATTTCCTCTCTCCAGCAAAACAGAGCGAATTACCAGTTCATAAATTGCATCTCCCAAGTATGCCAGTGTAAGTGGAGAATAGGTCCTGATATCATTCTCCTTGCAGTCAAATTCTCTTTTGATCAGCTCCAGCATACCAACATTTTCTAAGCCCGTTTCCATTTTACACCTTCTCTGGTATCTTCCAGTACGATTCCCTTTGCCAGTAATGTATCACGGATTTCATCTGCTTTTGCAAAATCCTTTGCTTTTCTGGCAGCCTGTCTGTCTGCGATTAACTGCTCAATTTCATCATCCAGTATATCAGCTTTTCTCTCAATGATCAGACCACAGATGTCACAAAGCTCCTGTAATTCTGTATACATGGCATGTAAGAAAGTTTTGGTCTTGGCACTATCTGCATTAGTATTGATGAATTTTACCAGTTCAAAGATAACAGAGAGTGCATCTGCACTGTTAAAATCATCATCCATAGCTTCATCAAAGCGAGCCACAAACTGGTCTGCAGTCTTCTTTAATTCCTCTTCTGCCCCTGTCATTGCAGTATCAGCAGCTGTTTCCATGAGGAATTTCAGATTTTCTGCTGCTGTAACGATTCTCTCATAACCACTCTTAGCTGCATCCATCAATTCTGAGCTGAAATTCAGCGGACTTCTGTAATGAGCTGACAGCATGAAGAAACGAAGTACCATAGGATCATATTTTGCAATGATATCCCTTACAGTAAAGAAATTACCGGCTGATTTACTCATTTTGGAACCATCAATATTAAGGAATGCGTTATGCATCCAGTATTTTGCAAATTCTCTTTCATTAGCGGCTTCTGACTGAGCAATTTCATTCTCATGATGAGGGAAAATAAGGTCCTCACCACCGGCGTGAATATCAATTTCATCCCCCAGATATTTTTTGCTCATAACTGAGCATTCAATATGCCAGCCCGGGCGGCCGTTACACCATGGAGACTCCCAATATGGCTCTCCGTCTTTTTTGGGTTTCCAAAGTACGAAATCCAACGGGTCTTCTTTCTGGTCTTCGCCGGATACTAAAAGAGAACGGTTGCCTCCCTGGAGGTCATCCAGATTTTTATGTGAAAGTTTACCATATTCCTTGAACTTTCTGGTACGGAAATAAACGGTACCGTCTGCTGCCGGATAGGCAAAACCTTTTTCAATCAGATTGCCGATCATATCAAGCATACCACAGATCTCATTGGTCGCCTGCGGATGGGTGGTTGCCGGCTTAATATTCATAGCTGCCATATCCTTCTTGCATTCCTCGATGTAGCGCTCTGAGATAACAGAAGAATCCACACCTTCTTCAATCGCTTTTTTAATGATCTTATCATCCACATCTGTAAAATTAGAAACATAATTTACCTCATAACCCTTATGCTCCATATATCTTCTAACTGTGTCAAATACGATCATTGGCCTTGCATTTCCAATATGAATGAGGTTATAAACGGTAGGTCCACATACATACATTTTAACTTTTCCCGGTTCCAAAGGAACAAATTCCTGTTTTGATTTACTGAGTGTATTATAAATTTTCATTTTCTCTGCTGTTTTTACAGCTTCCTTTCTATATTCTTATGATGTTTTGCTTCTATAATTTTATAGCTCGTTTTTATCCTGTTCCCGTTTCAATTCCCTGATCTGTTCTTCCAGCTCCAGCAAACGATTCGTCAAAGCACTGTCTGCCTGCTGCAGATTAGCAATATCTGTTTTGACCGGATCCGGGAAATTCACCTGATCCATATCCTCTCGCGGCATGGACATATTATTTCGCTTTACTACACGTCCGGGAATACCCACAACGGTAGAGTTTGGCGGTACCTCTGAAAGCACCACGCTGCCGGCTCCGATCTTGGAATTTGCTCCTATGGTAAAAGAACCAAGTACTTTGGCACCTGCACTGATCATAACATTATCTTCAATGGTAGGGTGTCTTTTTCCATGTTCTTTTCCGGTTCCTCCAAGGGTAACTCCCTGGAACAGCGTTACATTATTACCTACAATTGCTGTTTCTCCGATGATCACCCCATGACCATGATCGATGAAAAATCCTGTTCCGATCTTTGCTCCGGGATGAATCTCAATTCCTGTTTTTCTGGCTGCTCTCTGTGACATCCAGCGTGCCAGGAAATAATGTTCTTTCAAATACAATTTATGAGCGATCCTATAATTTATCATAACCCGAAAGCTCGGATAAAGGAACACTTCCATAGAAGAATGAATCGCCGGATCACGTTCTCTGATGATTGCAATCTCTTCTCTGATGTTTTTAATCCATCCCATTCATAACACTTCCTCTCACTTCACTGCACTTAGCATATGAAATAAAAAAACTCCGTCCCAATCAAGAGACGAAGTTATCCGCGGTTCCACTCTTGTAAAGAATATATATTCTTCACTCAAAACGATATAACGGTCGTACCCGGTTCAAGCTCCCAGACGCACTTCTATCAGATATCTGCCGGAATACTTTCACCTTACATATTCCTCTCTGCTGCCCTTTTCTGATATACTTTTCCTGTTCATCGCTTGTTACTTTTATTTCATTTCCTTTTAGTTCTATACTTTAGAATATGAGAAGCTTCCTGTTTTGTCAATGGTAATTTTGTTTTAATCTATCAATCTGCCGCTGCCTGAATTGCCTGTACCAGGTCTTCATCATCTGCCGCATATTGTTTCCAGACATCTTTCATGGCATTTGAAAAACGTGCCTTTTGTGTTTCATTTAAATCTATGAACCTGCATCCTGCATGTAGTGCTGTTTCGTACGCCTTTTCCTCATAAGCATTCCAATATTCGATCTGTTTTTTGGTTGAGTCCTTTGCACATTTACGGAAAACCGCCTGATCCTCTGTTGAAAGATCTTTCATGGTAACTGCTGACGCCACAATCATCTCGGGTATCCGCACATGTTCGTCTAAGACCATGTATGGTGCCACTTTATAATTTGCAGTAGAAACATAGGACGGAATATTATTCTCTGCTACATCAATATCACCGGTAAGAAAAGCACTGTAAATATCATCAAAAGCAACCGTAACCGGCGTCGCTGAAAGCGCCTCTACCATACTGCGCATCAAATCACTGTCCTGTGTTCTGATGGTGGTACCCTGAATTGATTTAAAAGTCCCCAGTAAATGATTGGAATAAAAACTCCTGCTGCCTGCGGTATACCAGCAAAGACCTTCTATATTATTTGCATCCAAAGCAGGATCCTTTAAGAATTGTTCTCCAATATCTCCATTCAGAACCTTCCACATATGTTCGTCATTTTCATACAGATATGGAAGTGACAGCACATTCAATCTCGGAGCATAGGGTGCCAATACATTAACCGGGCATCTTACAAAATCAATCCCACCGATTTGGAGCTGTTTTAAGGTATCATCTTCCCGTCCAAGCGCCGCATCGCAATAGCATTCAATGATAATCCTGCCATCTGTTGCTTCCTCTACTGCCTTTGCAAAATAATCACAGCCCTGTGAGGTTGGATAATCCGCTGTATGATTATTTGCCAGACGCAGTACAATAACATCCTTAGTACTCCTGTCTTCCTGCCTGATATGTATACCTAAAAAGCATATGCCGGTAATTGCTACCAATGTAATCAGTAATCCTGCCCATTTTTTCATTCTGTCTCATTCTCCGTGTGAAAAGCATGATCCACGATTTTATAATGGTTCTTTCCACAATTTTTCACTGCGTAAAGTGCCTGATCTGCCAGTTCATATAAATTAATTTCCTGATCTTTACACTCTATTATTACAACACCTGTACTGACAGATAAGGTACACTCTTTATTCTGATAATACATTTTACGATTCATGATCTTACATAGCTTTGATGCAATCTGCTCCACATGTTCCAAATCTTCAACGTTGTAGCAAAAACCCGCGAATTCATCTCCGCCGATACGTCCGGCAAATCCATTTTTCGAAAACAGATCCTTCAGAGTACCTGCCAGGTATTGTAATGCCGCATCGCCACCCAGATGACCCAGGGTATCATTTACGCCCTTAAAATTATCCATATCAATCATAAATAATGCAACAAAGTTACGTTTGGATAAATCCTCAGAGCCTTTTTCACAATATTCCTGCATTTTTCTGGCAAAAGCTGCCCTGTTTAATACTCCGGTGAAAGCATCGGTATCCGCTTTCTGTATCCAGAAATCCTTCTGGTTTTTTTCTGTTTCCAGTGCCTGCTCCATTGCTGCATTCTTTCGCTGTTCCTCTAATAAACGGTTTGCTACATAGAGACTTTCACGGGTACTTTCTAACATATTTTGAAGACAATGCTTCATATTATTAAAATTCAAGTATAATTCACTGATCTCATTATGACGTTCCTGTTTCAAA
>JAQUUX010000139.1 GCA_028693705.1 Lachnospiraceae bacterium
TCAAAACATTAAGACGACAGGCTTACGGATATCGTGATGATGAATATTTCTTTCTCAAACTATTTGATGTTAGCAGGAAGAACTATGTTCGAAATCCGTTATCCCACAAAATTTGTGATTGAGCCAAGGAATTTGTATTCCAGCCATTTTTACAGGATGTGATTAATGTGATTCGTTATCATATGAGCCAGAACCCTAATGTAGGTCTGTTGTTAGATATTGATTCTACCATTCCGGCAGTATTACATGGGGATGATATGAGACTGCGTCAGATTCTGCTGAGCATCCTTGGAAATGCAGTTAAATTTACAGAAACAGGAAGTATCGGTTTGCGACTTAAATGGAGTATTGCAACAGACAGTAAAACGGGAATATTAAAAGCTGAGATTGAAGACACAGGCTGTGGTATTTGTCCGGAAAAAATGAAGCAGATATTCGAACCATTTTCACAGGCGAGACATTATGAGCATAAACATGTAGCCGGCAGTGGAGTAGGACTTCTGATCTGTAAACAGCTATTACATATGATGCAGGGGGAACTGAAGGCTGAAAGTGAGTTGGGAAAAGGAAGCATATTCTCCTTTGAACTGCCGCTTAAAATTGTAGATGTGACACCGTCAGCTTTTAAAGAAGGAAAAATCAGGAGTGCAGAAGATGATACTGTTGCAACGGTTATTTCTTTCCGCATGAAGGATGTCCATATTCTGGTGGTGGATGATAATGTATTGAATCTGCAGGTAACGGATGCGTTGCTGAAACGTTATGATGCAGGTGTTACATTGGTGGAGAGCGGCGAGCAGGCGCTTATGGAATTGGAAAAAGAATCATCCTATGATCTGATATTTATGGATGAAATGATGCCGGAAATGGATGGCAAGGAAACGACAAGAGCGATCCGGAATAAGGAGGCTTCCTATTATAAAAATGTTCCTATTGTAGCACTGACTGCAAATGCCATCAGTGGAGCAGAAGAACGCTGTATCCAGACAGGGATGAATGCATATCTTTCCAAGCCTGTAGATCTGAAAAAATTGGATCGTATCCTGGATCAGTATATTCCGGAGGAGAAAAAGAATCGTAATCTTGCAGAAATAGATGCTGTGGCCTGGGAAGACGATCAGACTGTAGAAAAGGAAAAATTCCGGAAGTTCTTATCAGAACTGTCTCTTTTAAATGTACAGGAGGGCATGGAATACTGCATGAACCGTCCTTCTATTTATATATCTGTTATCCGATTGTTTTCACAAACAGATCTTACGGATAATATTCGGAATGCTTATTTAGCGGAGGATTGGAAAAACTATATTATCTATGTACACTCGCTAAAGAGCAGTGCCAGAAATATTGGTGCGGCTAAACTGGCTGAGCAGGCACAGCGTCTGGAAACGGCCGGTAAGAATGGAAATACCGGCTATGTCAGAAGGCAGACCGACAGTATATTAAGACAATATGCCCGTCTACTGGAGTATCTTAATACAGCACTGCTGGAACTTCCGGAGGATGAAAAGAAAATGCCTCAAAGAAAACAGTTCTCACAGCCGGAGATACAGATGAAACTCATGGAAATGCAGGAAGCGTTGGAGAGCATGAATCCGGTTACCATAGAACAGGCTGTGAAATCTGTGAGAGAGATTAGCTGGTCTGCAGATAATGAACGGGAGCTGGAACAAAAAATGATGGATTTGATTGAAGATCTGGACTATTTGGAAGCGGCGGAAGTTGTGGAGGAATTAAAAAAGAATGCTATATAAAGCGGGCGGCCTGGAAAATATGCTGACTTATCTGACCGAATTTGGAAATGTAGGATTACAGGAAAGACCTTTTGGAGAGGTTGACGCACTGGTACTCTGCCAGTTCTCCTATTTACAGTTTGGTCAGAACCGGGTTCAGGGAAATACATCTTTTACTATTTTTCAAGAGCAGAATACGGAAAGCTTGTTTCAAAATCCCTGGTATGCTGATTTTAACAGAAAGATTTGGAGTCTGTTTGCAGAAGGAACCCGATTTGGCCGCATGCCTTTATTATTTTATGAAGAAGAGTCAGATGATGAGCAGACGAAACAGTTTGCTGCGATAACCATACAATTGTCGGAACATGTCTATTTCCTGATATTCAGGGGAACGGATGATCAGCTGATAGGATGGAAAGAAGATTTATACCTGGGGCTGTCCAGACCAACCAGAGGACAGCTGGCGGCGGTATCATATACGAAAAAAGTAATGATGGAATTGAAGAAAAAGGATGCACGGGCAGCCTTTTATCTGGGTGGACATTCAAAGGGCGGTAATTTTGCAGTTTATGCAGCTATGCAGCTACCGGATGAATGGCAAGAATATATTTTGCAGATTTATTCCATGGATGGTCCCGGATTTCGGCCGGAGATAAGAGCGGCCGGGGGATATGAGGCAATTCGGGAAAAGATTGTGAAAATTGTACCGGAGTCATCCATCATTGGATTGATCCTGGAAACAGAACCGGAGAGAAGCAAGGTTATAAAAAGTCATTCCAGAGGTCTGTTACAGCATAATCCGGCCAATTGGATCATTGAACGGGGAGAATTTGTGGAAACAGAAAAGATTCATTTGGGCAGCAGGCTTTTTCAGCAGACATTTAATACATGGCTTTATAGCCTGACAGAGGAACAGATTTTATTCTTTGTTGATACACTGTTTGGAGTCTTGGAAAAAACAGAATCCAAAACATTAAGCGGTTTGCAGGAGAACTGGCAGACCTATGTCCCGGTAATCGGAAAAGAATGTCTGGCATTTGGACCGGAAGAATTATCCCGGCTGGGGAACATGCTGCGCCAGTTACTGCAAGTATTGAGAGAACAGCATAACAGCTTTGATGACTAGCGGTTGCTGAGCTGTGCGTATTTTTTGGGAGAGATACCCACAGCTTTGGTAAAGGCTTTGAAAAAAGTACTGTAATCAGTAAAACCACTGTTTTCGTAGGTGGCTGTTACATTCGAGCCATCATTTAACAGAGACTTGGCAATACTGATTCTTCGGGCTGTAATGTACTTATTAATGGTAGTACCGGTAGCAGCTTTGAAAATACGGCAGATATAAGACTCGCTTAAGAAAAACTGACGTGCCAGCTGCTCGATGGTAATATCATTTGTGATATTGGTGTTGATATAAGTAAGAATATCATTTACCAGACTGTTATGACTGTAAGAGGAGATAACATCTTCCTGTTCCATAGAATGAGCCAGGCCGTTGATGAATACCATCAGTTCAGCAAAGGCAGACTGCTCCAGTATATCGTGAGCAAAACCATCTGCTTTGGTAATTTTATTAATATAATACAGGAAACGATTCTGCTGTTCTTTGGATAAGGAAAGCTTATGGCAAAAAGCAGTGGGTCTGAAAGTAAAGCAGTAATCCAAATCGGTTTCGAAGGTGGATATTTTTTTCATATAATCCGGATGTATGGAGATAACGATTCTTTCTAAGATCATTTTATCAATCTGGGTCAGCTTGTGACTTTCATATTGATTGATGATGAAAAGATCCCCGGGATTGATAGAATAGAATTTATTGTCGATCAGAAACTGTTTTCCGCCGGAGATGGAGTAATATATTTCATAACAATCGTGAATATGCATATCCATTGCTTTTTCTTCTTTATACAGGTGTGCAATAGAAAAAGATTTTGTCTGAAGGCAATTGGCAATGGAAAGTTTGCAGGATGTTAATTCGTTCATAAAACACCTCATTTATTTTGTATG
>JAQUUX010000140.1 GCA_028693705.1 Lachnospiraceae bacterium
CCTATACCTCATTATATCATACATTACAATAAAGTACAATAGAATAAAACGATAAAGTCGACACAAAAAAAGCAGGTTTTATGCGACCTGCAAGTGATTTTTCTTTTATTCAACTGTCAAACTCCCGAGTACAGTGTTTTCAGCCATATTATGGTTTTTGTGGCTGCTTTTTGGCCGATGTCGATGCTTTACAGGCAAATATCATTAATATTGATTAAAATTTTGTCGATACCTTAATTATGATCTATAATAGAAGTGTATAAAGCAGAAACATATTAACAAATGCAGCAACAAAACATATGAGGGCGGATAATGAAAAAACTGATAAAAAAATAGTTCCTGTTGTATTAAGTATTGGGCTTATGGTTTCCGGTCTGACCGGGGACATGATAAAAGTGCACGCCACACAGCCACCGATTGGATCCGGTGCTATTGTGGAAACATCCGAAACGTCACCTGTCGGAGCAGGAGAAACACAGGATATTTATTTAACTGTGGATAAGAAGAAGGTTAGTTTTGGAACAGTGAGTGAAGGATACGGCAGTGATGCATTTTCCAGTTATGCGATTACGCTTACCAACACAGGAAATGATGATATGGAGATCACTTGGTACTGTAATGATCCGGATCAAAGTTTTCTGGTGGATGCTCCGGCAGAATTGGTGGTACCGGCAGGCGGGAATCTGATGTTTTATACGATTCCTACGCCCGGACTCTCAGCCGGACAATATCAATCCGTTTTATTATTTGCTTCTGTTGATGATCCGGGTTACGTGAACGCGGCTCAGGTAACAGAAACGGTAATTGTCAGAGAAGCGGTTCCTTATGTTAATGCGGTTAAAGTAAATCCGGGCAATGCTCAAGTGAATGCAGGAGGCGAGATTTCTTTTTCTGCTAATGTGACCGGAGGAAATAATCCTGATTTATCCGTTGACTGGCAGGTATCAGGTCAAAAAAGCGGAAATACAGGAATTTCACAGGATGGAGTACTTACAGTTGGCGTAGATGAACAGAGCGCAAATCTTCAGGTAACAGCAGTTTCCAGAGAAGATAGCAGTGTATCGGGAATTGCACAGGTCAGCGTTGATAAAAAGGACTTTACAGTTTCGGCTACGAGTTCACCCAGTGAAGGAGGTGCAGTATCCGGTGCCGGAACATATCATCAGGGAGATTCTGTTACCCTTCGTGCATCTGCGCAGAGTAGCTTCGTTTTCCAGGGGTGGTACTCCGGAAATGACTGCATCAGCACAAATTCTATATGCCAGATAAACGATATCGAACAGAATATGGCTTATGTGGCACACTTTGCAAAAAATACAGTGAATGTGAGTTTATCCGCTAATCACGATGCAGGTGGAACCGTAACAGGTGGCGGTGTGATTGCTTATGATGGCAGTATGACTATTCAGGCCTCTGCCAATGCAGGTTATTATTTTAATGGGTGGTATGAAAACAATAACCAGATTGGCAGTAATGCAAAGATGGAATTGGATCATGTGACTTCTGATAGAAAGATTGTCGCCAGATTTTCAAAGAGTGAATATAAGATTTCACTGTCCGTAAATGATATTAACGGAGGAAATGTAACAGGAGGCGGAACTTTTAAGGAAGGTAATGATGTTCTATTGAAAGCAGAGCCTGCTTCGGGATACCAGTTTCAATATTGGGTAGAGAACGGACAAATTGTTTCTAACGATAAGGAATTCACAATTAGAAATGTCAGGGCAGATCATTGCTATGTTGCTAATTTTACCAAAAATCAGACTAAACTTTATACAATTAAAGCCCAGGTAATTGGAATCGGCGGGAATATCACACCACAAGGTGATGTGAATTACCAGACTGGAAATAATGCATTATACACTTTTGTTCCAAAGTCAGGATATCGGATTATGTCGGTAAAAGTGGACAATACGGAGATTGGTGCAGTTACCAATTATACTTTCCAGAATATACAGGGAAATCATAGTATTGCAGTGTCTTTTGCAAAGGTAGAAAATACTGCAGCAAGACCGGATCCGGTACAGATTACGCATAATTATACAACACCGGGTGGAACAACTCAGTCGAAGGGTGGAACAACGCAACCCAAGGGGGAAACGAGTCAGGGAACAGAAGTTTTACAGGAAGATCCCATTGAGAACGAGTCATATCCAGTCGAGGCAGAGGATGATATTTTTCATCTGAATTCTTATGGTGGGATTCTGCAGGAACTGAATATGACAGCCGAAGAGGCTGCAGGACCTTTAACAGAAAATAATGAGGAAGGCAGACAGATGCTGGAACTTGCGGTGGAACAGGATTATCTTCAATTGGTATTGAACAATGCCTATTGTGAAAAAACGCAGGAGATTGTGACCAGTCTGAGTGCAGATGACATAACAGCACAGAACATTGAGGAAGTAATCTCCAGTGTGATGTCTACAGATGAAAAATTATATATCATGAATGGTGACAGGGTGTCATTAAATCTAAGCATTGCAGATTATTCTGACTTCATTTCCGAGGAACAGAAGGAAGCGATGACAAAGGTGATGACCCCGGAGGAGAAGATAGGCTCTTATTTTGATATTTTCTTTAGCAAAGCAATGGACGGTGATTCAGAGATGATTCACGAACTGGGCTGCAATATGAAGGTAACTATGCAGATACCTGAGACACTTCAGAAAGCGAACAGGGGATATGGGATTGTTCGAGTTCATGAAAATGAGGAAAGTGGTGAACGTGAAGTAGCGGTACTGGAGGATCTGGATGAAAATCCTGATACTATCACTTTTGAAACGGATCGTTTTTCTGCATATGCGATCATTTATAAAGATGGAAGTCAGTCCATATGGGAATTCGTATTGATCGCGGGAATTGCATTGGTGGTTTTGGTTATCATTGGAACACTGATTACCTTTGTGTTGCCACATAAAAGGAAAAGATAAAAGTAAATTTTAAAGAATTGGTGAAAAAACATAGTAAAACTAGTAGAAATACATAATAAATTATACTGAAAAATAGTAAAAATGACGGCAAATATGAATAAAAAATGAATAAAACATTAAGAAGTTCATAAATCGTACAAAAAGTGTTTACAAGGTATTTACATTCTCCGATGGTTGCGCTATACTGTAATTCGTTCCAAGGAAATAGGAACAAAACAATGAGGTAAATCCTCTCCTCGCCAGAGGGGTTCGGATTTTGCTTCGCAAAACATGGAGGATTTTTATTATGAAAAAGAAATTAGTAGCAGCAATGATTACAGTTATGATGGCATCCACGATGATGGTTGCTTGTGGTTCAGAAGCAGCAACAGCTGAAACAACAGTAGAGACAGCAGCTGAAACAACAGCAGCAGCTACAGAAGAAACAGTAGCTACCGAAACAGCTACAGAAGAAACAGTAGCAACTGAGACTGAGACAGCAACAGAAACAGCTGAAACAGAAACAGCTACCGAGACAGCAGAAACAGAAGAAACTGAGACAGCAACAGAAACAGCTGAAACAGAATCTGCAGCTAAATAAGTTTCACTGAACTTATTATATATGTAAGAAGAGATCCTTGTCCGGATGATATCCGGGCAGGGATTTTTTTATAGAGTAAAATTACCTTAAGTTGAAAACGAATTAAATAAAATAGAGAATGCCACTTTATGTTATGATTGAGTTACGACACAAAATCAACAGAAAGAAAGGTATTCTCTATGAACAAAAGTATACA
>JAQUUX010000071.1 GCA_028693705.1 Lachnospiraceae bacterium
GACTAGAAAAAAAGGCAATCACAAGGTAATTAATACCTTTGCAATTGCCTTTAAAGATCAATGAAACTAGTATATTATACGATTTCCTTAACCTTAGCTTTCTTACCAACTCTGCTTCTTAAGTAGTTCAGTTTTGCACGTCTTACTTTACCTTTTCTAACCACTTCAACCTTCTCAACATTAGGAGAATGTAATGGCCAGGTTTTTTCAACGCCAACACCGTTGGATGTTTTTCTAACAGTAAATGTTTCTCTGCTGCTTCCACCCTGTCTCTTCAAAACAGTTCCTTCGAAAATCTGGATTCTTTCACGGTTTCCTTCGCGGATCTTACCATAAACTTTTACAGTATCTCCTACGTTAAATTCCGGTGCTGCTTCCTTTAACTGTGCTGCTTCAATTTCTCTAATAATATCGTTCATTGTGTTACCTCCTTACAATTGGATGTTCTTAACGTCACTATTGACAGACAGAGGACCATCTCTTTTCGTCACAACATTAATAAAATACCATAAAATTTAGTGGTTTGCAAGATATTTTTCATATAAATCAGGCCGTTTTATACGGGTTCTTTCTTTTGCCTGCTCTAATCTCCACGCATCCACCTTTGCATGGTCTCCACTAAGCAAAATTGCAGGTACGGATTTTCCGTTCCAGGTCTCCGGACGAGAATACTGTGGGTATTCCAGCAAATCATCTTCAAAGGATTCTGTATTTGCGGAGTCTGTATTGTTCAGTACACCGGGAACCAGTCTTGAAATGGCATCGATCATTACCATAGCAGGCAATTCCCCTCCGGTTAATACATAATCTCCAATGGAAACTTCATCCGTGACAATTTCTTCCAGAACCCTTTCGTCGATTCCTTCATAATGCCCGCATAGGATTACCAGATCATCTTCCATTGCAAATTCTTTTGCCGTCTGCTGATTAAATGTCCTGCCCTGAGGTGTCACATAAATAACCCTGGTTTTTTTTCTTTCCGTTGTCTGCATTGACATATCTTCACAATTCGGTTCCGTCAGTGTCGCATTACCGCCTGTCACTGCCAGGTAAGCATCATAAACCGGCTGCGCCTGCATCAGCATACCGGCACCGCCTCCATAGGGATAATCATCCACTTTATTATGTTTATCTTTCGTATAATCCCGGATATTCACAGCCTCCACAGAAATAAGTCCCTTTTCCATGGCTCTGCCTAATATGCTGGTATTGGTACCCTGCATAATCATATCAGGAAATAATGTTAATACATGAAATTTCATTTCTGTTTCCTTATCAGTTGATATTAATCAAACAGCCCATCCATTTTGTGAATTTTCATCTTTCGTTCTTCCATGGATATGTCTAAAATGCACTGCTTAATGGCCGGTAATAATACTTCCTTTTCACCAGCCATCTTTACTACATACACATCATTGGCTCCGGTTTGTAAAACATCTGTCAGTTCACCTACAAACTGATCGCCTTCATCAAAAACCTGCAGACCGATCAGATCTGCAATATAATATTCATTCTTTTTACAGGGCTCCGCATTATTTCTGTCAATATAAAGCTCACGCCCACGGAACTTCTCCACATCATTAATGGAATCAATTCCCTTGAATTTTAAAATTACAAACTGCTTGAAATACTTCACACTCTCAATTTCCATAGGAATATACTCTGTACCCTGCAGCATATAAATTTTTTTCCATTTTTTAAACCTGCCACTGTCATCTGTGGTGGGAAATACCTTTACTTCCCCCTTAATTCCATGAGTAGAAGCAATGTTTCCAATTCGAAAATAATCAATCATATAACTCCATGCGCTTTCTGCAATAGTATCGAAAAAACCAAACCGTTTTATCGACAAATCTTTAGGTAAGAAAAGGGACGTAATGCTACGTCCCTTTGTACTCTTAGATGATCTCTACATCAACTTTTGTATTGTCTTTGGATGATGCCGCTTTCACGACTGAGCGGATTGCTTTTGCAATTCTGCCCTGCTTACCGATAACCTTGCCCATGTCAGATGCTGCGACATGCAGTTCAACAGTAACGTTCTTGCCTTCCTGCTTTTCCGTTACAACAACCTCATCCGGATTATCAACAAGAGCTTTTGCAATTACTTCAACTAATTCTTTCATAATCCACCTCCAAAAGTCTTTTTTGACAAACCTTATTTAGAAATTCCTGCTACTTTTAAAAGCTTGCCTACAACTTCTGTTGGCTGTGCACCATTTGCTAACCATTTCTTAGCTGCTTCTTCATCAATGTTGAATGTGCTAGGATCAGTGTTAGGATCATAAGTACCGATTTCTGCGATGAATTTACCATCTCTAGGGGATCTTTCGTCTGAAACAACGATTCTATAGAAAGGTGCTTTCTTCTGTCCCATTCTTCTTAATCTGATTTTTACCATTTGTTTTCACCTCCGTAAATATTTGTAATTAGTTTTCTGTTGTTTTATAACAACTTTATATGAGTAGAAATGCTATCGCGTTTAAAACGGATATATCTCTCACTACCTATTGTAACAGGCTAAAACGGAAACTTTCCGCCGCCCATGCCGCCAAACATTCCACGGCCTTTCTTGCCGCCCATCATACCGGGCATTTGCTTCATCATTTTCTGACTCTGCTCAAATTGCTTCACAAAACGGTTTACCTGACTGATATCCTGTCCACAGCCTCTGGCAATTCTGTTTTTTCTGCTGGGATTTAACAGCTTCGGATTCTTGCGTTCCGCCGGAGTCATGGATAATACAATGGCTTCCATTCTGGCTAACTTCTTATCGTCCACCATGGATTCAATATCACCCATTTTAGCACCCATACCAGGCATCATTCCCAGGATACTGGAAAGACCACCCATTTTTTTCATCTGCTTCATGCTTTCCAGATAATCGTCAAAATCAAACGCTCCCTTTTTCATACGGGAAGCCATTTCCTTGCTCTTATCCTCATCAATATCCAGATTCGCCTGTGCTTTATCAATCAGGGAAAGCACATCTCCCATACCCAGTATACGGCTTGCCATACGATCCGGATAAAACTGCTCCAGTTCTGAAAGCTTTTCGCCCATACCTATATATAGAATTGGTTTGCCGGTTACAGCTTTAATAGATAATGCTGCACCACCTCTGGAATCGCCGTCCATCTTACTTAGGACAACTCCATCCAGACCAACTTTTTCATCAAACTCTTTTGCTACATTGACAGCATCCTGACCGGTCATGGCATCCACAACCAAAAGTGTCTGGTGTACTGTGACAGCATCTTTAATCTGTGCAAGTTCTTTCATCATATCTTCATCAATATGAAGACGACCTGCTGTATCTAAAATCACAACATTATGTCCATTCTTCTCAGCATGGGCAAAAGCTGCTTTTGCAATATCAACCGGACTGATCTGATCTCCCATAGAGAACACTTCCACGTCCTGCTTCTCACCATTTACCTGCAACTGCTTGATTGCTGCCGGACGATATACATCACAGGCAACCAGAAGAGATTTCTTGCCTTTTTGCTTTAACTTACCGGCAATCTTTGCTGCCGTAGTTGTTTTACCGGCACCCTGTAAACCACACATCATGATAACAGTAATAGATTTACCCGGCTGAAACTGTATCTCTGTTGTCTCGGAACCCATGAGGGAAACCATTTCCTCATTAACGATCTTTATGACCATCTGTCCCGGATTCAGACCATTCATAACGTCTGCACCAACGGCACGTTCTTCCACCGCTTTTACAAACTGTTTTACCACCTTAAAATTTACATCAGCTTCCAGCAAGGCCATTTTTACTTCTTTTAATGCAGCCTTTACATCAGCCTCCGTCAGACGACCTTTGCCACGGAGATTTTTAAATACATTCTGCAGTTTATCTGTCAGACTCTCAAAAGCCATTCATAATCTCCATTCTAAAGTTCTTATCTAATCTTATGATTTATTAAAGTTCTTCCAGAATCTCATCCGCTAATCGGCTGATCTCCCGAATACGCTTTTGCAGTTCACCTGCACCCGGTTTATCTTCTATTGCAGTCAGTCCATGAATACCAGAAATCCTTTTCTTAATCAATTCAAAGCGGCTGACCAGATGAAGCTTTGCCTCATAATCTTCCAGGATCTTATCGCATCTCTTGATCAGATCGTGTACACCCTGTCTGCTGATACCCTGTTCCTCTGCAATTTCGCTAAGGGACATATCCCGGTATACTGCAGCTTCATAGACTTCCTTTTGATGTTCTGTCAACAGTTCACCATAGAAATCATACAGCAAACCCTGTTCCACTATTTTTTCCATGTTCTTCCTTTTCTCTGCACGATTCATGGTGCAAATAAAAGTGCGCAGACTCATAAACCTTTGTCATCATACAATAGGATTGCTGTGCTGTCAAGTGTTTTTTCTTTACAGATGTTTTATTATATTATTTATCCTTAGAACCAAAAGTCACATCCACCCATGACATTCCCCGGACATAGCGTTTGGAATGTTCTTTCGAATGTGTGTCTTCTACAAACGACTGCTGAAAATATTCTTATAGCCTTCCCCAAACACCTCGGTCGCCGATGAAATGATGACAAACGCATTCGCATCTTCTTCTCTGACAACAGCCTCCACCTTGGGTCCAATATTATTCTTCACTGCCAGGAACAGCACTTTTTTGGTATGACCGCTGTAAGCACCTGCGCCTTCCAGATAAGTTACGCCAACTCCCAGTTCCTGTAAAATGCGTTTTGCAATGTTTTCCGGTGCATCACTGATCACATACATCAGTTTGGCACCATCCCTGCCATAGAGAACCACATCCAGCACATATGCTGAAACCACTACTGCGATACCTGCATACAGTGCCCTGTCAAAGTTTCCAAATACCAGTCCTGAGATCACTACGATTACAGCATCCATTATAAAAAATAAAATACCGGTTCGAAGATGGGGATATTTTAAACGCAGTATCTTAACAATAATATCAGCCCCACCACTGGTTGTTCCCACCCTGAATAAAAAGCCAATGGAACCTGCCACCAAAACACTGCCTGCTAAAGCTGCCGCCAACGGGTCTGTGGTAATAGCTTTTATACCCGTTAATGCACTCCATGAAGCTATAGCATTTGTAAAAATCGTAATCATAATAGTGGCATACATAGTAGATGCCATGAAGGGCACACCAAACTTCCAGATTCCCAGTATTGCAATCGGAATATTGATCAGTAAAATCCATGTACCGGTTTGTATGGATGTAAGAGTATTCATAATAATGGAAAGACCAGTTACGCCCCCGGGCGCTAATTGGTTTGGATCCAGGAATAAACTTATCCCCACTGCATTAATAAAAGCAGCAAAGGTAATAATCCCATATTTTTTCATGTATTTCACGATCCTTTTTTCCATCATTTTTCTCCTTCTTGTTTCTATAAGAATAAAATCCGCATAAACCTGAAATTTATGCGGATTCCTTGTCAACTCTTACCGAGCGTCATTTCATTATATTTTCGTTGTTACCAACTTGGGACTATAGCCTTCTTTTTCCAGCGCATTCATAATCGTATTTTTATGCTCTGTTCCAAAAGCTTCCAGTGTAATTCTAAGTTCCACTGCCGCACTACGGTTAATGGAGATGAACTGATTATGCTCCAGTTTGATAACATTGCCATTCTGCTTTGCGATAACATCTGCCACACGGGATAATTCGCCCGGTTTATCAGGTAATAATACAGAAACAGTGAAAATCCTGTCTCGCATGATCAGACCCTGCTGTACCACAGAGGACATAGTGATTACATCCATGTTACCGCCACTCAGAATAGATACTACACGTTTGCCTTTTACATTTAATTGTTTTAAGGCAGCAACAGTTAATAATCCGGAATTTTCAACGATCATCTTATGATTTTCCACCATATCAAGGAAAGAAACTACCAGATCCTCATCCGGCACAGTGATGATTCCATCCAGATTTTTGCTGGCATACGGGAATATCTTACTTCCAGGCGTTTTTACTGCAGTACCATCCGCAATAGTGCTGACAGTTGGAAGAGTAACTACCTTTCCTGCCTTAATGGACTCCTGCATGCAGTTCGCATTTTCCGGCTCCACGCCAATGACTTTGATCTTAGGATTTAACAGCTTGGCCAATGTGGAAACACCGGTAGCCAATCCGCCACCACCAATAGGAACTAAAATGTATTCTACCAGCGGAAGCTCTTTAAAGATTTCCATAGCAATGGTTCCCTGACCGGTTGCAACAGTAAGATCATCAAAAGGATGAACAAAAGTATAACCCTTTTCTTCAGCAAGTTTCAACGCGTGTTCACAAGCCTCGTCATATACATTTCCGTATAAGATAACTTCTGCTCCGTAACCTTTGGTACGGTTTACTTTAATTAAAGGAGTTGTGGTCGGCATAACGATAGTAGCTTTCACACCATAACATTTTGCTGCATATGCAACACCCTGTGCATGGTTTCCGGCAGATGCTGTAATCAAGCCCTTTTGTCTTTCTTCCTCGGACAGGGTACTCAGTTTGTAGTATGCGCCTCTTACCTTATACGCTCCTGTAAACTGCATGTTTTCAGGTTTTAAATAGACCTTATTACCAGTCTGTGCACTAAAATGATCACTATATACCAGTTTGGTTTCCAGTGTTACTTTTTTTACGACCTCAGAAGCTTCTTCAAACTTTTCCAGGGTCAGCATCTTTTCTTCCTTTGCTGCCATTATCCTTCTCCCTTTTTCCATTAAGCTAGAATCATCAATTCCTCGTTTATTTAAATATTTTCTTCTGTACCATCTTCTATATCAAATAAAGCATTTACAAACTGATCCGGATCAAATTTCTGTAAATCTTCAATCTGCTCACCCACGCCAATATATTTCACCGGCACATGAAGTTCTGACTGTATTGCCACAGCAATGCCACCCTTGGCAGTTCCATCCATTTTGGTCAGAATAATACCCGTCAGGTTGGTAACCTCTCCAAATTCCCTGGCTTGCTGCAAAGCATTTTGTCCGGTTGTTCCATCCAGTACAATCAGATTTTCCCTGTGTGCATTGGGAAATTCCTGTTCAATGATCCGATTCATCTTTTTCAGTTCATCCATCAGGTTTTTCTTATTATGAAGACGTCCTGCGGTATCACATAAAAGTACATCCGCTTTTCTTGCCTTGGCAGCATTTACAGCGTCATAGATTACGCTGGCTGGATCTGAACCCTCTGCCCCGCCGATAATCTCCACACCGGCTCGATTTGCCCACTCTGTCAGCTGTTCACCTGCGGCAGCACGGAATGTATCAGCTGCAGCCAAAATAACTTTCCTGCCCTGGTCCTTCAGTTTACCGGCAAGCTTTCCAACAGAAGTGGTCTTACCTACACCATTGACACCAATTACCAGGATAACTGACTGCTTCTGCTCAAAATCGTAAGCCGTTTCTCCCACCTGCATCTGTTCCCTGATACCATCAATCAAGAGCTGTCTGCAGGCAGAAGGTTCTTTTACATGTTTTTCCTTCACAGCCGCTTTCAATCGTTCAATGATAGAGTCTGTGGCATTGACACCAATATCACCCATGATCAGGTTTTCTTCCAGTTCTTCGTAGAAATCTGCATCAATTTCAGAAGCACCATTAAAAACCGAATCGATTCCGTTTACAATATTGTCTCTGGTCTTGCTGAGACCCTCTTTTAATCTGCCAAAAAAGCTTTTCTTTTCATTTTCCATACCATCCTCGCAATTCCTGTCCGATTATCTGATTCGTCTATATCTACAGTTTTAGCTAAAAATTCAACTAATCATCCAGATCCTTATCAATAAGGTTAACACTAACCAAAGTCGAAACTCCCTTCTCCTGCATGGTAATACCATACAGTCTGTCACATTTTTCCATAGTACCACGCCTATGTGTAATAACAATGAACTGAGTATTCTTTGTTAGTTTATGTAGATACTTGGCAAATCTGGTAACATTATTATCATCCAGAGCAGCTTCAATTTCATCTAACAGACAGAACGGAGACGGTTTCAGATTTTGGATTGCAAATAACAGGCTGATAGCAGTCAGCGCTTTTTCTCCACCGGATAACTGCATCATATTCTGTAATTTCTTGCCCGGTGGCTGCGCAATAATACGAATGCCGGCTTCCAGAACATCTGCATCATCGAGTAACTCTAATGTTCCCTTACCACCGCCAAATAACTCTTTAAACACCTTATCAAATTCGTGATTAATCTCTGCAAATTTTTCTTTAAACTGTTTCCGCATAGCACCATCTAATTCATCGATGATGTTGACCAGTGTCTTCTCTGCTTCCACCAGATCATCATGCTGAGTTTTCAGGAAAGTATATCGTTCCATGAGATTTTTATAATCCTCAATGGCGTTGACGTTTACATCTCCCAGCTTTCTGATTTCATCCTTTAACGCCGAAATCTCACGTTTCATGGATGGAAGATCATTTAAATCCTCATTTTTAAGAGAAGCTGCATCACTTAGGGTAATCTCATACTCATCCCACATGTAGTTGATCTGGCTTTCAATGGATTCCTCCAGACGTTCCTTCTGTGCATTCAGACGATACACTTCTTTGTCCAGATCTGCCATACGAGTCTGCATCTGCTCTCTTTCATCAAAGAAGTTTCTCTGTTTAGTAGAAAGAGCTTCTTTTTGTTCCATGTCAGCCTTTAATTTATTCTCGGTATCATCCTGTGTGGTATGAGACGCCAATATAGTCTGTTCAATCTGAGTTATGCTGGTCTTTTTCTCTTCGATCTGCTTATTATTTTCTTCCAGACCATTTTTTACTTCCTGAAAATCCTGATCTAAGCGAAGAATTTCACCCAGAATACGATCCAGATTAGTCTGTTCAAATTCCTGACGCTGAAGCATCTTCTCCACTTCAATGTCCTGCTCAGAAACCTTAGCCAGATTATCTGTTTCGATTTGACGCTTTTCTTCTAACTGTTTTTGGAACTCAGCAACCTGAACATTGATATTACGCTCTAATTCTTCCGAACTTTCCAGTTCTTTTATGGTAGCTTCTTTATCACGTTCAATATCAGCTATCTGTTCTTCCAGCTGTTTTTGCTCTTCTTGAAGCGTTTCAAAACCGGTTGCCGTTTCTTCCTGTTTTTCCTTAGCCTGTACCACATTCATACGGGCAGTATTCTGCTCGATAAACTTATTCTGGAGTTCCATTTTCTTATGTTCCAGATCTGTACGAAGCTTATTACGTTCCGCTTTGGTATCTTCAATTTCCTGTAAAAGACGATCTATTTCTGCTTTCAGAGCCTTAACTTTGGCATCTAACTCGTCCATTTCACGTCTACGACCTAACAGATTACTGTTGTTTTTAAATGCACCACCGCTAATGGCACCGCCAGGCACTAAAAGTTCGCCTTCAATGGTTACCATACGAATACCATAATCATATTTACGGGCAATTTTCACGGCATTATCTACCTGGTCCACTACCACAATACGTCCAAGCATTGCCTTTGCAACATCAGAGTACTTCTTATCCGTGGTAACCAGTTCATCGGCCATGCCGATAACACCTTTTTCTTTTAATACTTCCGGTGTTTTAAATGCCTGCGGATTTTTAATACTGGTAAGTGGCAGGAAGGTAGCACGACCACCCTTGACCTGTTTCAAATGGGTGATCATTTTCTTTGCCGTTTCTTCATCATCCGTTACGATATTCTGAATGTTTCCACCCAGTGCTGTTTCAATTGCAATTTCGTATTTCTTATCTACTTTTATGATATCTGCAACAACACCAATGATACCCTTATTATTTTCCTTCTGCTCCATAACTGCGCGGACACTTCCGCCGTAGCCGTCATAACGTTCTGTAATGTTACGAATAGCATCCAGTTTGGACTTCTCCTGATGAAAATGCTCTTGATTTTCCCGAAGCTTCTGATCTTTTTCTGTCAGTTCTGTCTTAATATCAGCCAGTCTGGCTTCCATATCATTCTGATCTCCGGTAAGGGATCTGATTTCTTTATTGACAGCTTCAAAGGCTTCTTCTAAAGCTTTAATTGTCTCCTCCTGTTCAGCCTCATCAGATTTTACTCGTAAAAGCCTGGAGTTCAATTCCGATTTTCTGATCTGAATCTGCTCCATCATGGAATCAAAACGACCCATTTTTACCTTAATAGTGGATCTGTTATTTAATTCTTCAATCAGTGTATTCTTTCCGGATTCAATCTGATTGTTCAGATTTTCAATTGCTGCCTGTACAGCATCCAATGCAGCCTTTGCTTCGTCATGTACCACCTGTACAGCTGCCATTTCATGATCAATGGCATTTTTCTGTTCCTGAACAGCGTCACGATTTCCACCTTTTTCATCCATTTCCTTCTGCAGTGATTCCATACGGTTACGCATATGGGCTTCGTTGCTCTCGGCAGAATGAATCTGTTCCTTTAAAACGTTGATTTCATTTTCCAGTTTGCTTCGCATAACGGAAGTATCTGTTAATGTCGCACGCTCATTCTCAATGGTTTCTTCCAGATTTTTTATTTCTTCCTGGATACGATCAAATTCTACTTTTATGCCTTCATATTTTTCAGTAGTTTCCTGTAAGTCATGGCTGGCAATATTATATTTTTCATCTACTGTTTTCAGCTGGTCTGTTACTCTGGCATTGTCTAAGAGGAACATGTTTACATCCAGCGTCTTTAATTCGTCCTTTTTCTTCAGGTAAATTTTTGCCTTCTCAGACTGTTTTTCCAAAGGACCAACCTGTCGCTCCAGTTCTGATAAAATATCATTAACACGCACCAGATTCTGTCGTTCATTGTCCAGTTTTTTCACAGAAGCTTCTTTTCTGCGCTTGAATTTTACAATACCGGCAGCTTCGTCGAAAAGTTCACGTCTCTCCTCCGGTTTACCGCTTAATATCTTATCAATCTGACCCTGTCCAATAATAGAATAGCCTTCCTTACCAATACCGGTATCATAAAAGAGCTCATTGATATCCTTTAATCTGCAAGGTGTATTGTTAATCAGATATTCACTTTCTCCGGAACGGTAAAGTCTTCTGGCAACAGTTACTTCATCATAATCAATTGCCAGTGAATGATCCGCGTTGTCCAGTGTGATTGCTACAAAAGCATATCCCAGTGGCTTTCTCATTTCTGTTCCCGAGAAAATGACATCCTGCATGGAGGCTCCTCGAAGCTGCTTAATACGCTGTTCTCCCAGTACCCACCGCACTGCATCTGCAACGTTACTCTTTCCGCTGCCGTTTGGTCCCACAATTCCGGTGATACCATTATGAAATTCAAATTTTATTCTGTTGGCAAAGGATTTAAATCCATGCACCTCGATACTTTTTAAATACATCTCATTCCCCGTTAGAACCATACGTTTTTAACAAACGTTACATTCTATTTCATCTATTTTTTCAAATATAATACTGCCTGATAGGCAGCCTGTTGCTCTGCAGCTTTTTTGGTGTGTCCGGTACCGGCTCCCAGTTTTCGTTTTCCAACCCAGGCTTCTACTTTAAAAACCTTATCATGATCCGGGCCATCTTCATCCACCAGTTCATAATGTAAAGGTTCTTTGCTTTCTGCCTGCACCATTTCCTGCAGAATGGACTTGCTGTCCATGAATAATTCTCTTTTCTCAATATCAGATAAAACAAACCATAGAATAAACTCTTTTGCTTTTGCAAAGCCTCCATCCAGATACATGGCACCAATACATGCTTCTACCACGTCTGATATAATGGAATCCCGGTTTCTGCCACCGCCCAGTTCTTCGCCTCTGCCCAGGAAAATAAATTCTCCCAGTTCTATGGTTCTGGCACAATAGGCAAGTGCCGGTTCACAAACCAGTGAAGCTCTTTTCTTAGTCAGCTTTCCTTCCGGTATTTCCGGAAAATTCTCAAACAAAAAAGTACTGGATACCAGTTCAAGCACTGCATCTCCCAGAAATTCCAGTCGTTCATAATCTTTTTCCTTATAAATCTTCTTTTCGTTTGCATAGGAACTATGGGTTAATGCCTGTTTTAATAATGCTGTATTATGAAACTGGTACTTAATTCTTTTCTGTAATTCTTCCAGGGTATATTCTTCTCTCATGTTACTTCCTTTGATTTTTCTTTATAAAAAAGAACAGCAGCACGCATTGTATGCGCGCTGCCGAATTTTACAGCAGGCCTAGTTTAATGCAGTCTTGATCATCTCTACAGCCTGTTCCACTGTAGCCACGTTTTCTGCTTTTTCCGCCGGAATTTCAATATCAAACTCTTCCTCAATACCCATAATAATCTGGAAAACATCCAGTGAATCAGCTCCCAGATCATCCACAAATGTGGACTCCATACGGATCTCATTTTGATCCACATTTAATACATCAGCAATGATTTTTTTTAATTTTTCAAATTCCATCTCTTTAACCTTCCCGTGTTCCTTCTACTATTATTTTTTCTCTGATTTTTTCGTTAATATTCTGCTCTTTAAATGTAACGCACTGTAAAATAGAATTTTTGATCTCTACAGCCTTTGAACTGCCGTGGGTTTTTACTACCAGCCCGTTTAATCCAAGAAGCGGTGCGCCTCCATAGGCATGTGCATCGAATTTCTTTAATGTTGTTTTCAATGCAGGCTTAATTAAAAATGCACCGATTTTCGTCCTGAGATCTGACATCAGTCCCTGCTTAACAGCCTTTAAAATGGTATTACCTACGCCTTCATACATTTTCAGAACAACATTTCCAACAAAAGCTTCACAGACAGCTACATCAACAGCACCTGCTGATATATCTCTTGCCTCAACACTTCCTACGAAGTTAATGTCAGGACAATTCTTTAACAATGGAAACGTTTCCTTTACCAGAGCATTTCCCTTTTCCTCTTCTGCGCCTATGTTAATAATACCGACTTTTGGATTCTTAATACCACATGCATTTTCCATATAAATGGAACCCATCTTGGCAAACTGAACCAAATGAGACGGTCTGGCATCTACATTTGCTCCACAGTCAATCAAAAGCGTGGCTCCGGTAGCTGTTGGAATAAGAGGTGCAAGGGGTGGTCGTTCCACACCTTTGATCCTGCCAACAATAACCTGTCCGCCAACCAGAGTTGCTCCGGTGGATCCGGCAGATACATACGCATCACAGGTACCGTCTTTTACCAGATTCAGTGCTTTTACAATAGATGAATCTTTCTTTCTACGAATTGCCATAACGGGAGCTTCTGCCATTTCAATCACTTCTTCAGCATTCACAATTTCAATCTGCTCAGGTGTATAAGTATATTTTGCAAGTTCAGCCTTGATCAGATCTTCCTTCCCGACAAGATAAACTTTTAACACACTGCTTTCCTTTGCAGCTTCCACTGCACCCTTTACAACTTCACCGGGAGCATTATCTCCGCCCATTGCATCTACGGCAACCTTTACTAATTCAGCCATTATACGACCTCCTAACGTCTTTATATACTATACTAAAGTGATATATAAAAATCAAGGATTTATTCGCCCATAATCTCTATAAAAGCTTCAATACATTTCTCGTCAGGGAAGATTAATACCTGACCGACCTCATCTGTTTTCTTACCAGCCTCATCAATGATAGTAAATTCTGTATTTACATAGGCGATTCGGTCCACTTTGACACCTTCTCTATTCATCACTGCATCCACAACATTTTTTACCTTATCCATACCAAGAGATGCAGCTGAAATAAATACCGGAACATTTAAATATGCACCGATTACCTTCGCATAGCCGGCTGTCATATAGTTAATCATCTCCTGTATTGCAGATATACTGTCCTCATTTTTGAGTAATTGCTCATCATCAAAGTCTTCATCTGTCATAATATTCACCATATTATGAACAAATTCTCTGCTTAGCATAAACAGAATACTGCCATCAAAAGTATCATTCATCTTCGTTGTTACACCTACAACAATCTGATTCGGATCATAACTTAATTCCTCCAGCAGATTTTTTTCAGTTGTTACAACCTTTGGTGTATTAATCTTAATTTCCATCTCACGAATATTTCCAATGGGAATAATAGCCGTACCAACACCTACATTTCCAATTTCATATAATACATCCTTGGCTTCCGGTTTTAATTCTCCATCTATATTAAATACTGCCATATGAGTCCTCCCTATTATGCCAGCTGTTTATTAGTAATCTCCAGCAACAATTTCTCTGTGAAAGGTTTGATCACAAAATCTTTAGCTCCTCTTTTAATGGCATTTTCCACAACCAGATTTTGCCCCAGTGCGGAACACATTACGATTTTAGCATCCGGATTTATCTGTAGCAGCTTTTCCAATAATTCAAGATCATCACTGTCCGGTAACGAAATATCCAGAAAGGTCAGATCAGGCTTCTCCTGTTCAAATATTCTCATCGCATCCTTGGCATTGGCAGCTTCTATTGTATTGGTATAATTACCATTTGCCAGCGCTCTTTTCAATACATTTCTTGCAAATTTCGCATCATCTACAATCAATATTTTTTCAGTCATTGTATTTTTAATCCCTTTCTATTAATCATTTACTTTCTCAGTAATTTTTCAAAATCTGTTACCGCCATAGGTTTATAGAAATAGTACCCCTGTATCTTGTAGCATCCCAGTTTTTCCAATAGCTCCAGTTGTTCCACAGTTTCCACACCTTCTGCTACAGTATCCAGTCCCAGTTTTTGCGCCATATTGATGACAGCTTCCATTATAATAGGCGATTTTTTCTCTCCGGTTGAAACCGGCAGGAATGCAATATCTATTTTCAAAACATCCACATCAATGTTTTTCAGTGAATTCAATGAGGAATAACCACTTCCAAAATCATCGATTAAAACGCAAAAGCCTTCTTTTCTCAGTGCTTTTGTAAAGCTGACCAATAAATTGCTCTCCAGGATAAAGGCACTTTCCGTAATTTCAAATTCAATCAGATTATGAGGCACCTGATACTCATCCACCGTGCTCATAATACGTGAAAGCAGTTCTTTGTCATATAGATCACATCTGGATATATTGATGGATACCGGAACCGGTGTAACACCATGATCCATCCATTCTCTGATTTTTTTGCAAACCTGTGTGCACACATAATAATCCACTTCTGTAACAAAACCATTCTGTTCGAAGATCGGTATGAAAATCCCCGGTGAAAGATATCCTTTTTCCGGATTATTCCATCGTATCAACGCCTCTGCACCGATAATCTGCTTCGTTAAACTATTGCATTTCGGCTGATAATATACTTCGAACTGCCCTTCCTGCAAGGCCTGCTCCATCTCCGATACAACAACGGCTTCAAAGAATTCTTTCTTCTTTAACTCATCATTATAGTACGCGATATTCTGAAGCGGATTTTTCTTTGCTTCCAAACGAGCATAAGAGGAATGCTCCACCATATATTCCACAGGTTCCATCCGATCCGTAATCTTGAAAATACCAAAGTATAGTTTTAATTCAAATTTCAAAGGATAATTTTTCATGCCGGTCTGCAATACCGATAAAAATTCTTCCACATTTTCTTTCTCAGAAATACATGCGTAGAAAATATCCGATGCCATTCTGCAATAGATGCCTTTGTCATAGGATTCAATGATCTCCTGCAGCTTTGTCGCAAAATATTTTAATACATTGTCACCCTCACTGTAACGGAATAATTTATTTACCAGTCTGAACTGACCAATATCAATACTAATCATCAAAAATTCTTCTTTTGGATATGTTCTAAGCATTTCAGCAACATCCGTGGAAAAAGTTCTCATATTTGGGATACGGGTTAAGGCATCATTTAATGCCATGAAAGTAAGCTTTTCTTTTGCTTCCACTTCGTATTCTATATTAGTAAACAAAAACACTGCATTATCACGTTTTCCATCGGCATTACACTGGATCATTACCGCAATCTTAAACCACTCATAATGAACTTCATCAATTCGAATTCTCAGTTCGATTTCATCATGAAGTTTTTCTTTATTTCTAATATCAAAAAAGGCTGTCGCTTCTTTCAGATTTTTGGGCAGTACATAGTCTTTCAGTTGAAATGGATACGCTTCAAAAATGGAAACGAAATCTTCCGAAACGAACTAACTATATTGTTGTTCCATAACCACTGTTTGATCATTAAAATGATAGGCACAGGTAAAAGTATTAGCCGTTTTATGAATCAGAGACTTCTGTAGCATGTAATCTTTCATGAAACTTGCATGCTCTTTCTGTCTGTCCACAATATTATTAATATGCCGTTTTACAATACCTGCATTAATTGGTTTGTGAATAACCGTAACCGCACCCAGATCAAGAAGTCTCTGATCCGATTCTACAGATTCTTCTGAGGTCGTCACTACGACTGGTATATTCCGCCATTTATTGTTATTTGATAAAATCTTCAAAACAGAATACCCATCTACCACCGGCATGTAAACATCCAAAATAATTACAGAAAGTTTATTCTCCTGACATTGGATAATATCCAATGCCTCTTTTCCATTTTCTGCTTCCATGATTTCAAATTGCTCACAAAACAAATTACTTAAAATTCGTTTGTTTATAGAATCATCTTCCACAATTAAAATAAGTCCCCTTTTTTCCATTCCTGTTTCTCCATTATTTTTTGATTACTTATCCTTCTGCTAAAACCTGCTGCTCATTCTTTATGAAATCAGTTACATTATAGCCATAAATAATGTAGATTTCTTTTTCATTCCAGATAGTCTTTCTTCCTCTGATACGATAATAAGCATCCACCTTCTTACAATGAAGGATTTCATCTGTGTATCCGTTTTCCTGCATATTACGCAATGGACAATTCTCACAAGGCATCTCTTTTCCTTTAATATACTGATAGCATTTCCTTCTATCCGCATTAAAAGAACCGGACAATGCCATCTTCTCTGTTGCCCGATTCACATAGATTATATTAAGATTCTCTGCATCGATTACAAAAATTGAATTTGCTGACCGATCTACCAGCTGGCATAGAAGCTCTTGATCTACTTCCGGGAAACCGTACCCGGCTGCTGAGACAAATTTTCTTCTGGACGGTGTTAATATCTCATACAAATAGCTCTTACATTCCTCTGAAATTGCAAAAGATTGAACCGTTTCCAGTACTGATTTTGCAACTGCCTTACTGGGATAATTCTTGCCGTTTTCCCAACGATTCACAGAAGCAAAGCTAATCCCAAGCTTATCAGCAAGTTCTGCCTGAGTCAGCCCCAGTTCGCCCCGCAACATTCTAATTGCTTCCTGTAAGCTCATGAATTTCCTCTTTTCATTTTCACTTGTTATATCATTTGTTATATTATCATCTATTTTACACCACTTATTTCTACTACAATATATTTATGGTTAATATCCCTTACAACCAGTAAGGAATTATCCATCTTGTTACTTAAGCTGTTAGAATGTAGGTAGCAATGGTATATCTGCTCCTTTCTTGGACTTCGCGTCCGTT
>JAQUUX010000141.1 GCA_028693705.1 Lachnospiraceae bacterium
ACAGTGGATATATGATATTGATGTTTTCGATTGGGTATTGTGGATATATTAATAACTTAAATAGTTTAAGACAAGGTAAGCAGATAGAACAATTTTTATTTCTTTTGATCGGATTTGCAACAGTATTGACACAGGGCAGCGAGAGCGGGCTTGTCGCAGGAGGTGTGTTGCTTTTTATAGTACTTCTATATGGAATCTTTTCAAAACAACGAGAAATCATGATCCGAATACAGAATAGTTATATCCTATTAGGGACGACAGGTCTTGTGTTGTCCATCATCAGTGTTGCACTTCCCAGGACTCGTAATTTTGCAGATGAGTCAGTGACGCTCCATATTCTGAGACCTGAATACTGGATTGTTCTGCTGATAGTGTTTCTGATATTCAGAATTTTATTAGTAAAGAGCAGAGTGGATCTGGTAATGTGGGCAATGCTTGCAATAGGGATACTGAGTATCTTGGTTCTGGCATGGAATGGAAGGACTTTGATCGAAGAATGGGGAAGTGGGAGAAGTGAACTCTGGAAAGTAGCATGGCAGGGTTATCTGGAGATGCCCATTAAAAATCAATTGTTCGGTGTAGGACCGGATTGTTTTGCTCCCTATCTGTATGAAATGTTCCCTGAACAGATGAATGTGATCTTAAGTGGTTGGTGGGGAGAGGCGGTGATCGCAAATGCGCATAATGAAATGCTGAACAGGCTGATCTGCACTGGGTTGATAGGATGTGCAGGATTTATATGGCTAATATCCCAAGCTGTGATATTATTTTTTCAAAACAGAAATAAAAGTCAATACCTGGTGCCATTTGCCATAGGACTTATCGTGACGATGGTTCACCAGTTCGCGGGGTTCCAGCATGTGATGCTGACACCGTTCGTATTTCTGGTTATGGGGATGGGGATATCGAAACTTGATGTAAGCTAATCACGAAGTTAAATGATTATATTGATGGAATTGATGTACGTTATAATTCTACTGATTTAAGAGCAGAGTGGTCTGTACGAGGTGCTGATTCATGGAACCCTTTTAGCTCTACACCGCCTATAATGCATTTGTTAGGGTATAAAAATGAGTACGGATATGCTATGTGCGTTTCGGTGTATGATGTCAGAAAATATAAAAAAGTTAAGATATATGCAGATTATACAGATTCCTACATTGTAAAGTATGCAGATTATAATGGAACGCAACTTTCAAAAACCGTAATTACTCTTGGATTTCACGAATATGATTTGACTGATTGTAACTATATGGCTTTTAGTATTGAAAGAAGTTCTGCAACTCCTGTCAAAATAAATCAAATTGAATGGTCTTGACTGTGTAATTAATTTTTTATAGCAATCCAATCGAAATTAGGACTTTGGATTGATGAAGCTGCGGATATGTACTGGAATGTAAAGCCACTTGCGCTTTTTGCACTTATTGATATTGACAATCCACTAGTAATTGCACCTGTGTTTGAAACAATTACACTATAATCACTGTCAGTGAAGGCAGTACCGAACGTAATTGATTTGCTGTGTACGGTATTTATTGCAGTTCCAGTATGTGTTACAGCACCACGTTTAATACTTTCATCTAACACATTTAAATTAGTGTTTAACTGAGTTGATAATATTTTATTAACGCAATCGAGTTCGTATAAATATACAAAAACGAATATGCAAAATTGTCAAAATTACCGGTCAACTTATCATGCAACATTTTTTATTTTATGGTATTATAAAATAAATGTTCCGAAAAACGGCAGGCGCCCAAAAACATCGGGATAAAACTATAGAAGCGCTGAGGAATTCTCATGATCAATGCGGAAGACAGAATAAAGTTATTTGTAGACAGCATTGCAGCGGAAGCTGATACGGCAAAAGGAAAACAAAACAGTGTGGTCAGAATGATCATACTTGCTTTAGCGTACCTTGTTGTACTCGTAATATCATTATGGAATCCCAATATTCTGACCAAAGGAATTATAAGTGAACTGGAAGTATTAATAGCGGTATACCTGACCATAAGAGAAGCAAAAAAAGGTTTTATTCTTGCTATGGTACTGACAGGTATATCGCTTATTTTGGATATTTTGTTTTTTGCATCAATAAATAGTCTGAGTACTGTTTCGATTTTAATGAGTACCTTGTTTACGGTCGTAGTCTGCAGTCTGATCTTTTACTTTTCCTCGAATCTAAGAAAGAGATCGGTCGAACTAGAACAGCAGAATGTTGAACTTTGCGCGTTATATGAGGAATTTGCTGCAACAGAAGAAGAATTAAAAGAACAGAACAGTAAACTGCTTCAATACAATGATATTTTGCAGGAGAACGAGAGACATATTAACCAGCTGGCTTATTATGATGTGCTGACAGAACTTCCGAACAGGACCATGGTGTTGAATAGGATAGAATTCCTGATTGATATGGCGCAACAGAAAAATGCTGGATTTTCCATTGCAATGTTTGACTTGGATGACTTTAAGGTCATCAATGACACAATGGGGCATGATTTTGGAGACAGTCTGATGAAAGTCATTGCTTCAGAGGTCTCTGGGCACATCAGGAAAGATGATATGTTTGGAAGATTTGGCGGAGATGAGTTCATTATTGTTATTTCTGAGGATCTTGAAGAAAAAGAATTAATGAATTATGTTGAGTTGCTTCGCGAAGCTTCGGATAAACTACATATGATCGATGGTGTGGAAGCAAGAGTCAGTGCGAGCTTTGGTGTCGCAAGATATCCGCAGAATGGGAAAACAACCTCGGAACTTCTCCGCTATTCTGATATTGCGATGCACCATGCGAAAGATGACGGAAAAAATGGGATTCGAATGTTCAGCAAGGTCATGAACGACAGCATGATTGAGAGGATCGCATTTGATACAGCACTGGCAAATGCAATCAGCAATGAAGAACTATATCTGGTATTTCAGCCACAGTTTTATTTGAAAACAAAACAGCTAAGAGGTTATGAAGCGCTGGCGAGATGGAATTCAAAAGTATTTGGACATGTCAGCCCAGAAAAGTTTATCACGGTTGCAGAAGAAAAGGGATATATTTTGTCGATTGGCGAATGGATCATCAGACAATCCTGCCTCGCAGTGAAGGAAATCAACGAGCGAATGGGTGCATCGATCAAGATGTCCATTAATATCTCTTCTGTTCAGTTAATGGAACCTGCATTTCTGGAACGCGTAGACAGAATTTTAAAAGAAACATGCGTAGATCCTTCTTGTCTTGAATTTGAGATTACGGAGAGCGTTTATATTTCGGCAAAAAATTATGCTTCTGCAATTTTACAGAAATTAAGAAATATGGGGATAAAGATTGCGTTAGATGACTTTGGAACAGGATATTCATCTATTAGTTATTTACAGATTCTTCCGATTGATACATTAAAACTGGATAAGTCGTTTATTGACAAAATTGGGAAGAATGTCAGCAGCAGTCAGATCGTTGGAACATTTATTGATTTGATGCATCGCCTGGATCTGAGCGTTGTAGCGGAAGGCGTTGAAGACGAGCATCAGATTGCATACCTGAAACAGTATAACTGTGATATGATCCAGGGGTATATCTGGGGCAGACCGGTCGAACTGGAAAAAGTGTATGAGATGATGGAGCAGATAGAAACAGCATAGCAATAGAATGGAGGCAGAATATGAAACGATCACAAAT
>JAQUUX010000142.1 GCA_028693705.1 Lachnospiraceae bacterium
CTGAAATAGAAGAAATATTGAGAGATGCTATCACACAAGACGGGTTTATGATGCTGTATCAGCCTATGGTAGATACCAGAACCGGACAGATCGCAGCATATGAGGCATTGCTTCGTTTAAAAGATGGGCAGGCACCACCAGCTGAGTTCATTAAAATAGCTGAGAAAAATGGTATGATCATATCAATTGGAAGAATTGTCACGAAAACAGTTCTAAAGCAAATGCATCAGTGGAAAGCATCTGGCATGGAACTCAAGCCTGTTTCCATAAACTTTTCAGCAAATCAATTACATGATATCGGGTATCTTGATTTTCTACAGGAACAACTGTCGATTTATCAGATCACCCCACAATTCCTTGAAATTGAAATCACTGAAAATATATTAATGGAAAATTTGCAGTTGACGATGCAATTCTTAAATAAACTTCGAGAGATGGGAATTGCAATTGCGATTGATGATTTTGGGACTGGATTTTCTTCATTGAACTATCTGAGTTTCATGCCGGTCAACATAGTTAAATTAGACCGTTCACTTAATTTGAAGTTCCTTGAGCATGATAAATTACAGGTGATGGAGAGTCTGATCTCACTTGTACACAGTCTTGGGCTGACAGTCGTAGCGGAAGGAATCGAGGAAGCGGAACATATAGAATTATTAAAACAATTTGGATGTGATCTGATACAGGGGTATTATTTCAGCAGACCGATACCTGCGGAAGAGATAGTGTTAATTTCTGGCAACATAATTTGATGTGATTTCATTCGTTGCATCAATTAAAAAGTGAAACTTTATATCGTAATCAGAAAGGAGAACAGCAAATGGAAGAGCTGAAGTGTCCTGTAACTGGCAACCATGCAAGTCTTGGGTTTGGAAAGGGGACCTCGAACAAAGACTGGTGGCCGAACCGGCTGAATCTAAAGGTATTACATCAAAATTCGGCCTTAAGTAATCCCATGGGTGAAAAATTCTGCTATGCAGAAGAATTCAAAAAACTGGATCTGGATGCAGTTAAAAAAGATATTTTCGAACTGATGCAGACCTCGCAGGCATGGTGGCCTGCTGATTATGGACATTACGGACCATTGTTCATCAGAATGGCTTGGCATAGTGCAGGCACCTATAGAATGGGTGATGGACGAGGTGGTGCAAGTGATGGAACACAGAGATTTCCACCGCTAAACAGCTGGCCAGATAATGTGAACCTCGATAAAGCGAGAAGGCTTCTCTGGATCGTAAAAAGAAAGTATGGAAGAAGACTTTCGTGGGCGGATCTTATGATACTTGCAGGAAATTGTGCATTTGAATCTATGGGATTCCAGACATTTGGTTTTGCTGGGGGAAGGGAAGATGTCTGGGAACCACAGGAAGATGTATACTGGGGTGCAGAGGCAGAATGGCTTGGAGATAAGAGGTATAGTGAGGGAAGAAAACTTGAGAATCCGTTGGCTGCGGTTCAAATGGGTCTGATTTATGTAAATCCTGAAGGACCAAATGGAGTACCGGATGCTGTCGCATCGGGTAAAGATGTAAGGGAAACATTTGCACGGATGGCGATGAATGACGAAGAAACGGTTGCACTGATTGCAGGAGGTCACACATTTGGGAAATGTCATGGGGCAGGTCCAGCGACTCATGTAGGACCAGAACCTGAAGCAGCACCAATGGAAGAACAAGGGCTTGGCTGGAGAAGCAGTTTTGGAAGTGGAAAAGGCGGAGATGCGATTGGAAGTGGATTAGAAGGAGCATGGAAACCTAATCCAACAAAATGGGACATGGGATATCTTGAAACGCTCTTTCAATATGATTGGAACTTGGTAAAGAGTCCTGCTGGTGCATTCCAGTGGGTACCTTCTGACCCGGAGGCTGCTTTTACGGTTGAGGATGCACATGATCCAACAAAAAAACATGCACCCATGATGACAACAGCAGATCTGTCGCTACGAATGGATCCCAAATTCAGAATCATTGCTGAAAGATATAAAGATCATCCAGATGAGTTCAGGGATGCTTTCGCACGTGCATGGTTCAAACTGACACATCGTGATATGGGTCCAAGATCTAGATATCTGGGTCCGGAAGTTCCGGAAGAAGAATTGATCTGGCAAGACCCGGTTCCGAAGGTTGATCATGAGTTGATTAATGATCAGGATGTAATCTTATTAAAACAAAGGATATTAGAAAGTGGAATTGCGACTTCAAGACTTGTGTCAACTGCCTGGGCATCTGCATCTACTTTCAGAGGATCTGATAAACGTGGTGGAGCAAATGGTGCACGAATCAGACTTCTTCCTCAAAAAGACTGGGAGGTAAATGAACCAGAGCTTTTATCAGAAGTGATACGGAAACTGGAAGAGATACAGGACCATTTTAATCAGTCACAAAAGAGCAATAAAAAAGTGTCATTGGCAGATCTGATCGTACTTGCAGGAAGTGCAGCAATTGAAAAAGCAGTACTAGAAGCTGGAGCAGAGATTGAGGTACCATTTATTCCAGGACGCACTGATGCGTTACAGGAGAAAACGGACATCCTTTCATTTTCTGTATTGGAACCAAAAGCAGATGGATTTAGAAATTATTTAAAAACTAAATTTTCTGTTCCTGCGGAGGAATTATTAATTGACAAAGCGCAGCTTCTTAATTTAACGGCACCAGAAATGACAATATTGATTGGTGGACTTCGTGTTCTTGATATCAACTTCAGACATTCAAAAAATGGGGTTTTTACAGACAGACCCGGTGTTCTGACAAATGATTTTTTTGTAAATCTATTAGATATGAACATAGAATGGAAACCTTTATCGGAAGAACGCGAATCGTTTGAAGGGCGGGATAGAACAACAGGCGAATTAAAATGGACAGGTAGCAGAGTCGATTTGATCTTTGGATCGCATTCTGAACTTCGTGCAATTTCAGAAGTTTACGCAAGTGACGATGCAAAAGATAAGTTTTTGAAGGATTTTGTTGCAGCATGGACAAAAGTAATGAATGCAGATCGATTTGATCTGATCTGAAATAAAAAAATGTCATGAATCAAGAAGAACGAAGTGTCATGACACTTCGTTCTTCTTTTTAAGCTCTGCTTTGTTTGTATATAGATTATTGTCGGTCTCACGATACAGATCGTCAAGGCTTTTATCTTTACTGTCTTCAATTCCAAAAGCAACAGCAAACTGCTCTTTTTTATACTGGACACAGTACTTGTCAAACTCTGTTTCGAGACGTTTCATAAAAAGTATTGCGTCTGGTTTTTCAGTTGAAGGAAGGATGATTACGAACTCATCTCCACCATATCTTGCAGCAATATCATAACTTCGAAGACACTTTTTTATAATCCCGGAGATAGCAATCAATACTTTATCGCCGGTCATATGACCATAAGTATCATTTATTTTTTTGAAATGATTTAAATCCAGCAAAATCATTGAAAAATGTTGTCCGGTCCGGGTCGCCCTGTTATATTCGGCATGGATAAATTCTGTAAAATATCTTCTGTTATACAGCCCGGTCAGACTGTCTGTAATGCTTGCCAGATACAGATCTTTACTATGTGCTGAATATTGTTTCATAACATAATGAATGATGAGTATGACAGCAACGGAAACTATGGTAAAATTAACAGAAAGATCAAAGATTCGATAAGCAG
>JAQUUX010000143.1 GCA_028693705.1 Lachnospiraceae bacterium
GCCGTAGCGTCCTTAGTAGGAGCCATTGTTGTTGTGCTGCTGCACAGCTTCATTAAGCCTGACACTGCCATGCTCGCAGGAGCCGCTGCCGTTATCCTGATCCGCTACCTGGCTATTCACTTTGAATGGAATCTGCCTAAGGCATTACGATAGAAACATGTTTGTCGTATTTATCTCCTGGAATCATGATGCGGTAAATAGCTTCCAGGTCCTTTTCGCACGCTTTGATGCTAATCATAGCCGCACCGCGGAAAGGATAGTACAAAACGCTGTAATGCGCGTCATAAACACAACTCTTGACGGTGGTGTCTTTCACGCCAGCCCTTTCATAAAAGGCATTGCGGCGCTTTCTTGTGGTGATTTCTTCTTCTGTTTCCGCAAAATCAATATCCTCGACTTCCAGGATCATTCCATTGAAATCTTTCAGATATCTTTCCATTTCCTGCAAAAACACACTGCCCATGCCGCCGCTGCGATGCTGCTCCAAAATAGCAAAATAGTCCAGCAGAATAACAGGCTCCTTGGGCACCCTTGCAAACATGGCATATCCCACCAATTCCTGCGTATCTTCCCGAAACATTCCCAGTCCCAGATAAGCCTGCATATCCCACATACGGAAAATGCTCTGTAAGGGCTTCATCTCATTTGCCGGAAAATGCTTGATCATCCACTGGTTGTAAATATCTTTTATCTGTTCCTTACTTAATTCCTTTATTATATAATTCATTTTTCCTCACCTTATGTTTTCGTCTCAAGAGTATCTTCTCTATTCTAACAGAAATTCTGCGTTTGTTCCAGCAGATACCTCTTTGTTTCCAGTATTTCATTCCTTTTCCCGTATCATTTTAAACAGCTGGACACGGTTGTTGACCTCCAATTTGCGGTAAATGTTCAGGATATGTTTCTTCAATGTATTTACCGTGATGGACAGTTCGCTACTGATGGTATCGTTGTCTTTTCCATCCATGAGCATACGTAGGATCATGTGCTCCCTCCGGGTCAGATGATAAGACTCAGCGGCCTGTGACACGGAAAGTTTTTCCACCGCTTTTTTCTGCTCACACTGTCCCACCCACAGGCGATAGGCCAGATGCTCCTTCAGCATATCCAGCAGGAGAATATCGTCATAGGAGAAATTATCCTTTCCAATAGTCCGATAAAAGGTGATCACTCCCAGGAAATCCTTCTCCCTCCCCAGGATCATCTGCAGTGCAAAATGCCAGTTGTTGGAGCGGTACACCTTCTGGTAATACTCTGTCTGGACCCGCTTTTCCTCAGAAATGATATCCGTTTCCCGGTAGACGATGGATTTTCCGCTGTACATGATCCCCCTGCTGTAATCCTTCTCATCCATCTGGGCCGCCAGCAGGCTGCCGCCGTTAAAGGCCACGGGTTCCACCAGCCCTGTGGGATTATCCGGGTCTGCCAGATAAAAGTCAGCTCCATCAAAATCCAGGACCAGCCGTACCTGTTCCAGCAGGTTTTCCCGCATGGCACAGAGATCCTCCGTAGTGTATATCTTGTAGATAATATTGTTCAATACCATAAAATCACTGGTTTCAATGTGTTTCATAATCATACTCCTCATATCTGTTTTTCCTCAAAAAAAAGCAAAGAGATATTCTCCGAAGAAAATACCTCTTTGCATTTCTGATACTGCTATCTTATACCAGTTTTTTCATTTTGTAAAGAACTCAATCTATCCTGACGCTTCCAGATCTGCGAAGTTCCATTAGAGAACATATAAGGAAAATATAGGCAAGGCTTTTTAACGAATCACCCTTCGACAATCGAAAGGCTATGTAAGCATATATCCGCTGCTTCTAATTTGCAACGGAGTGTCGGTTGTTGACCAACACATAAAAATCCCTGCAAAATTTATTTTCCAAAAACAATATCATGCAATCTATTGTCAGTAATAAACTTCTTTTTTCGAGGGTCGCCTTCTGCTCTATGAATAACCAAACTATCTAAGTCAATTACTGAACTCCAAACAGTTTCAAAGTCTGGCTCATTGTCATATTGACACATAAATCCATATTCACCTCTTAAAAGTTCCTGTGTACTTTCTATCAAATTGTCTTTGATATGCTTCATAAAGCTGTCCATCACAACTTCATATCGTTTGTATGAATGATAATCATTTCCTTTTGCAGCATCAAAGGGCTTCATCTCATCCGAAGTAAAACTATTAACAGTACATACGATGTTTCCACCATCAAGCTCTTTTGCCTGTCTGATGTGTTTGGATAATGGAGTACATTCAACCACGAGTATTCTTCCACTCTTGTCAGCAAGGAGAATATTGCAATTAGAAGCAACAGGCAAATCCATGAGCAATAAAACTGCTTGCTCTGCATTATTTGCTTTCTCAAGCAAATATCTAACAATAAAACACGAATTAAATCCTGCTTTTATCTTTTCGAGTTCCGTCATTACAAATGTCATTGCAACAGCAAGACCATGTTCGTTCACTCCCTCTTCGCCGTTTATAAAAGACGAAGTTGTAATATTAAACCTATTTCCGTTTTTGGGGGCATAAATTTCGCTTTTACTTCCTTCTTTCAGATATGGCGGCAAATCATTATTCCTACCATATATCACTCTGCCATCTTTTGAATACGCAAAAGCTGTGCAGCCTCTGATTTCGACAGGAATATTTTTCTCTAAATTATACATACAGCATCCCATGCATAGCATCCAAGACGCAAACTCAAAATAATCAACACCAATTATATCACTTATACCTTTAATTTCCTGGCAAACCTCTGGGAAGTATTGGTTTAATAGTAGCTCGCTTTCTTTTCCGTGCAGAAGTTGGAAATCATCCATATGAAGTGGGAATGATATTTTGCATTTTCGAAAAATTATTCCTCGTTTAACTCCCATCTGATAATGGTCACCTTTCAATCGTAAATGGTACATTATAGCTCCACCTCTCTCTTTTTTATTGCAATCCATACTTCCGAATGTCCTTTTGTAGCTTGCCCCTCAAAAGAAGGATATAATTCAACATCTGGTTGTTCTGCGTACTCATACCCAGAGAACGGTAAAAATTCAGTTAAAAATCTTCTAAAAACATTTTGAACATCATCTTTAAATAGTCCGTCATTTTCAAACACCACCCACATAGCCGCTGGGATTGTGTACTCAACAAATCCCTCTGGCACAGGTGCATCGCTTGGAACGGCAATATAGTAATAAATATCTTTCGGATTATTATATACGCTTACTCCCAATATACCCTTTGGATTATCATTAGAGTATTTTGCTATATTCAATACTTGTTTTTCTTGCTTTACTCTTTTCCAAAAAGCAGGAATAGTCTTCATATTTTCTTCTGCTTCTTCTACTAAAGGTGTTCTAATTCTGATGTTGTATAAATAAAGTTGGCACCCTTAATTCAAAGATTATGTATATAATAAAGAGAATAAGGAGGTGCTGATAAATGGCACGTAATCAACGTCACTACGATCCCGAGTATAAAGCTCAG
>JAQUUX010000144.1 GCA_028693705.1 Lachnospiraceae bacterium
TATTTCCTTCCTAAAACTCCGTTAAAAAAGGCTCCGCAAAAACGGATCCTGATTTTAATTACAATACCTATCCTGATTTCTATTTTCTACCATGACTTAAATTTCATGGTTTCAATTTTCGTTACCTCATCTGCCAGCATACATACATCATCGCTCAATGCAATTCCGGTTAAGATTACATCAGTGCCATCCTGTCTGGCGGCCAAAACTTCTTTCAGCTCATCAACAGTAATAATGCCCATCTCAATCAGACCTAAAACCTCATCCAGAATCAGCAAACTGCATTCACCTGTAGTCAATACTTTCTTAGCAAAGTTAATTCCATTTTTAATATTATGAATTTCTTCTTTTTTCTGATCCTCAGAAAGTTCCAAAAAATTGCTGTCGGATTTCTCAAACCGAAACAGTTTAATCTCCGGCTCCATCCTTCTTACAAACTCAGAATCATTTAATCCCTTTTCCTTTAGAAACTGGATCAGGACAACCCGCTTCCCCAGGGCTGCTGTCTGCACTGCCTTGCCAATGGCCGCCGGTGACTTTCCATGTCCGTCGCCACTGTAGATATATATCATGCCTTTTCCCATAGTCCACCTCATATCTTTTGAAACCGGGTTATATGCTTCCTTTTGTCAGGTCGAAAGTATGGATATAGTACCATATAATATTTTTTTACGCAAGTTCCAGTTTGCTGACAGAAACTTCATAGGCAATGCGTTTCTCTACCTGTTCCTCCTCCAACTTTTTCATATATTCCCTGCTCTGGATTCTGCCCCATACCAGACAACGCTCCCCTACATGGAAACCACTGGCAAATCTGGCATTACGTCCCCAGCAGATACACGGTATATAATCAGACTTTCCATAAGGTCTGTTCACGGCCAGCAAAAGATCTGCAATCTCCCTGCCAAGAGGAGTCTTTCTGTAAATCGGCTCCTTGCAGATATATCCATCCAGGAAAATCTGGTTGGTCTTAACTCCTTTATCAATATCCTCAACAAAAACAATTTCTCTGGCAAAAACAGACAGTACGAGTTTGTTTCTCCTGTCCTCATGTCTGTTATAGGACCTGAACTGCCCTGATACAATAATGTTTTCTCCCTGATAATCAGCCGTTACATCCAGTAACCTCTCCGACACCATAATCGGTATCAGATCTGCGGAATCACTTAAGCGTTCCACCTGTACATTTACCATGTAAAAGCCCTCTCCGAAAATCTCGTGACTATATTCAAAATCACTTACGATTTTCCCCATAATAGTCACCTGGTTGTTCTCAATCATTTTTTCTGTCATAAAAAAGTTCCCCTTTCTTAACCCCTTAAGAATTTTTTCCAGTAATTCTTATCTTTATCATGATATTGGTCTTGATACTATTATTTATATAAGGAAATGAACAATAATAGAACCCTCATTCATCGCACACTTGAAAACTACGTTAAGCCGTGATATACTTAAAAAGTTTGAAATTTACACTGTTAGAGTTGGAAAGTGCCGAATCCGGCAGAAAGAGGAATTATGAATCAAAAAAGAGAAGATATCCGAAACGTTGCAATCATCGCCCATGTAGACCATGGTAAAACTACACTGGTTGATGAACTGTTAAAGCAAAGCGGCGTTTTCCGTGCAAATCAGGAAGTTGATGAGCGAGTTATGGATTCCAATGCAATTGAAAAAGAACGTGGAATTACCATACTTTCTAAAAATACAGCTGTTATGTACAAAGATACAAAGATCAATATTATCGACACTCCCGGTCATGCTGACTTTGGTGGCGAAGTAGAACGTGTTCTGAAAATGGTTAACGGTGTTATCCTGGTGGTTGATGCTTTCGAAGGAACCATGCCACAGACTAAATTCGTTCTTCGTAAGGCATTGGAATTAAAACTCCCTGTTATTTGTTGTATCAACAAAATCGACCGTCCGGAAGCCCGTCCCAATGAAGTAATTGACGAAGTTCTGGAATTATTCATGGATCTGGATGCAGATGACAGCCAGTTAGACTGTCCTTTTGTATTTGCTTCTGCAAAAGCTGGTACTGCTACCCTGGATCTGGAAAAACCGGGTACAGACATGATCCCGTTATTCGAAACTATTCTTGATTATATTCCTGCTCCCGAAGGTGATCCGGATGCCGGCACACAGGTTCTGATCAGTACTATTGATTATAATGAATATGTTGGTCGTATCGGAGTTGGTAAGGTAGATAACGGTACCATCTGTGTCAATCAGGATGTTGTCATCGTAAATCATCACGAACCTGACAAAATGAAAAAAGTTAAAGTTTCCAAGCTGTATGAATACAGCGGTTTAAATAAGGTAGAAGTAAAGGAAGCAACCATCGGTTCTATCGTTGCCATCTCCGGTATTACAGACATCCATATCGGTGATACCTTATGTTCTCCTGAAAATCCGGTATCCATTCCATTCCAGAAAATTTCTGAGCCTACGATTGCCATTCATTTCATTATCAATGACTCTCCGCTTGCAGGCCAGGAAGGAAAATTTGTAACCAGCCGTCATATCCGTGAAAGATTATTCCGCGAGCTGAATACCGATGTATCCCTTCGTGTAGAAGAAACCGAGAATACAGATTCCTTCAAAGTTTCCGGACGTGGCGAATTACATTTATCCGTATTGATTGAAAACATGCGTCGTGAAGGCTATGAATTTGCAGTCAGCAAAGCTGAAGTTTTATTCAAGCAGGACAAGAATGGTAAAACCCTTGAGCCTATGGAACTTGCTTATGTAGATGTACCGGATGAATTTACCGGTACAATTATCAGTTCCTTAAACCAGAGAAAAGGTGAACTGAGAAGTATGGGAACCGCATCCGGCGGATATACCCGTTTAGAGTTCTCTATTCCATCCCGTGGTCTGATCGGCTTTAGAGGTGAGTTCATGACCAATACAAAGGGAACCGGTATTATCAACACCATCTTTGATGGTTACGGCCCATACAAGGGAGAAATCCAGTACCGTAAACAGGGATCCCTGATCTCCTTTGAATCCGGTGAAGCTATCACTTACGGCTTATTTAATGCTCAGGAACGTGGTACCCTCTTCATTGGACCTGGTGAAAAGGTTTACACCGGTATGGTCATCGGACAAACCGGCAAGGCTGAAGATATTGAAGTCAATATCTGTAAAACCAAGCATCTGACCAACACCCGTTCTTCCAGTGCTGATGAATCCTTAAGACTGGTTCCTAAGAAGATCTTAAGCTTAGAGCAGTGCCTGGATTTCATCGATACAGATGAACTTCTGGAGGTTACACCTAAGTCATTGAGAATCAGAAAGAAAATTTTGGATTCTACTATGCGTAAGAGATCCAATTTCAAGAAATAAACTGAAGTTTAAAGGAATAAAGATTGATGTAAAGTGACGGTTCAGCCGTGTATCATATGCTCACAAGCCCGTTTTCACTACGGTAAACACGTAGCTGTACATAAGTTCGCACAAGACGCGAACTAAGTACAG
>JAQUUX010000072.1 GCA_028693705.1 Lachnospiraceae bacterium
CAGCGGGGCTTATTTAAGTGTCTCTACTCTGTTCAACGTCACTCATCATCATTCAGAAAACTGACGGATTGACACTTTAGGAGAAGTTAATCATTTTGAAATAACATTTTGCGGAAACTCAAGTTTTTAGTATCTTGACTAAAAGGTTATTTTTGTTATAATGACTGTAGAGGATAGCAGCATTGACTGGCTATCGTGGTGTTGAAGCAATTGGCTGTGTCGGCATGCAGTCGGTTGTGGAGCCTGACCTTGGGTTATGCGATAACCTCAAGCCGGATAGGTTCTTCGGAGCCGAACGAAAACGCTTTATAAGGATCTTGCGTCAGCAGGATCCTTTATTTTATCTCAAAGGAATAATTTACATATGGGTACAAGAAAAAACTTTACACTATCAACCTTATTTTTTCGTTTGAAGACTATCCTCATCTTGCAGGATTTCAATATATGAAAGACATCTCTCTTCCAAACTATACATCCGCAAAAATAGTTGATCGAATACTTGATGGTAAAATTACCTTTTTCCAAATACAAGAAGCTGCTCAATATGAAAAAATGATTAAGCCTCGTTTAGAAGCATTGGTTAATCTTTAGAATTCATTGGATAACGAATTTATTTTATATTCATATATGCCTCGAATGTACCCTTTCATAACAGGAATCAAAGCTGATTATCTCATTGCAACACACTTTGAAATAAACAGTTTTGTGTTCATCATCCAAGCTGCTCCTCCAGGAGATGCCAAATGTGATTTCTTATGCTGTTCAATGTTCTCTAAAGGAGTTCGTGATTATGAAACAAATCAGCGATCATACACTCTTCTAAAAAAAGAGCGTATAAATATCAGCAGCAATAGTTCAATAGTTCTTTTAGACAAGCTTGCTTCACAAGATAACAAGCACGATCTTCTTTCAGCTTCCATCTCTCGATGAGTGCCTTTGTTCCCGGCCATATTCCATTTTGCATCTGTATCTCTTGCAAATCCACATGTTTACAGCGTATGATACTTATATCAAAACATTGCTCAAATACGAGGACTTACCATGGAGATTTTAATGCACCGTTACGGCAGCATCTGTGAGCCGGATATCATACAGGCCTTCCAGGCAAATAACATTACCGTTGTAGAAGACACACTGGAAATTACTCAGAAAAATATTTCTTCTGAAGAAAGAATTCGTTCTCTGGCAGAGGCTATTTTAGTCCATCAGAAATCCGGCAGTCCTTTTGCCTTTGTCTTTACAGTGAATTTCTTTCCTTATATTTCTGATATCTGTGAAAAGCTTCACACACTTTATTTTGCTCTTAGTGTGGATTGTCCTGTAGCGGAGTTATTTTCCAATTCCATTAGAAATTCCTGTAATCGTATTTTCCTGTTTGATCAGACACAGTATACATTCTTTCATGATGCAAACCCCGACGGTGTATTCTATTTACCCTTAGCAACTAATGTCGACCGATGGAATAATGTAATAAGTGCTTCTGATTCTGTAGGACAAAGCAAGGCCTATTGTCACGACATCACCTTTATTGGTTCCCTCTACCGTGAAAAGTCACCTTTGGATGCCATTTGCCTTTCCGACAGCGTTGATGATAATAACGGCAGCAAAACTGACATTAATATTGCTAACCAGATACTTTCTGCCTACGACCATGGTTTCATCCGTGCTCTTTTAGAAGCCCAGTCCAAGGTATTTGGCTATAATTTTCTCTATGACAGCTTACCGGACGTCATTGCACAGCACATCAAAACTGCTGCCGGCAACTCTTTTCCGCAGATTCCGGATGCCTTTACAGATCCTGATAAATATTTCTGCGCCGATCATTATCTGGCTGCTGCTTTAGCCGTAAAAGAAAGAGAAGAAACGTTAGCTCGTCTCTCCTCTTTATTCGATACCCATTTATATACTGCCAGTAACACTGAAATCCTGTCTGCCAAGGCTCCGAAGCTTCATATTCATCCCCCGGCTGCCACTCTGACAGAAATGCCTTTACTCTTTAACCACTCTAAGATCAATTTAAACATTACTTTACGTTCCATCCAAAGTGGTCTTTCACAAAGAATCTGGGATGTACTTGGCTGTAGCGGTTTTCTACTTTCCAATTACCAAGCTGAGATTCCGGAATATTTCATCCCCGGAGAAGATCTGGTCTTATATGAGAGTCAAACCGATCTGCTGGAAAAGTGCGCCTATTATCTGAAACATGAGGACGAGCGTCAGGCCATTGCAGCAAACGGCTACGAAAAAGTAAAGGCAATGCATACCTATCAGATACGCATTGCCCAGCTATTACAAATATTATCCCAGTAAATTCTTCAATGCATCCAGTGCGTCCAGATTTGTTGCCTCTTCATTGGACTTCTGGATCTGCAGGTAAACTTCTTTTCTATAAACAGGTACTTCTTTTGGTGCAGTAATACCGATTTTTACCTGTTCTCCTTTTATTTCCAGGATGGTGATTTCAATATTGTTATTAATAATCAGTGCTTCATTCTTTTTTCTGGATAATGCAAGCATATTTATTCACCCTCCTTTTCCTTCTTTTTCGCATTCAAAATCTCATAAATCGGATATTTAATCGGATAATCCTCTCCATCGATAATGACCTGGCAGGCTTTTCTGGTTCCTGCATTGATAACCAGCGGCCCTCGAAGATTAACTGACATTTTTGTGAGATCAGAAGGTACTGTTACTGTTACCAATACCAAAGTTTCCTCAGGATTTAATTCTCCCAAAGGTTTTAGCAATTCATCTTCTACTGTTGGGTTATAAGCATCATGTACCAGTAACGGATCCATTACCGGCATGGCAAACGCTGGTTCATCCAGAGACTGTATCCAATGAATGCCCACATTTTCTCCTTTTTCCTCATCATGGAGCAGTGCAAATTTCTTCAGATCCGGAAATCCAATAATTCCACTTGGAAATTCCAGGATTCTGTCATCATCAATGGTAATTTCTCCAAAAGCCTTTGTGCTTATTTTCATATTCTTTCCCTTTCCTTACAAGTAATTTAACAGACTGGTCTGTAAGATTCTGCTGGTTGCCATCAGGGAAGCTTCATACGCTAACTCAGAACTTTTCAGTTCAACGGATGCTTCCGAAATATCGATATCTTCATTTTCTGACTGTAACGTCTCAAAAGTAGTTTTCTGTGAGGACAATCTGGTTTCCACCAGTTCGAGTCTCTTGCTTCTACTGCCATTTGCAGTGATTGCAATGTTTGTATCATCTAAATATCCCTGGAATTTTGTAATTGCAGATCCAAACATGGTATTCACATTATCCCTAAGATATGTATACGCCTTATTGGCTGCGTCCAATTTTTCCTGTATCTCTGCTTTTTCTGTTGTATCTGTAGAATCGGCAAGTGCCTCTTTCAGATTTTTCTGCGTTGCCTCAATTGAAACAAGGTCTTCCAGCGCTTTTTGCAAATCCGTAACATCTCTGCGGATACCTGGTTCGAAAACTTCATCAGCTGTAGTATTAACCTGTATACTCTGATTGGCTCCCACATCATAGGTGATGGCCTGCTTTGTCTGGCTACCGGTTAAATATTCGCTGTTATAATCTATGGTATTACCGTCTGCATCTGTTGTAGTGCATGCATAATAATGTTCCGGTCTAAAATCGCCGTCTGCAAATTTTGTCTTTCCATAGGTAACCTGGATCTCATCTGTAGATGCCATCATGTCTGTATACACATCATCACTGACAAACAGCTCTCCTGATGTTGCAGAATATGCTACCAGTGTGGTACCTGCCTTATTGGCTGCAGCAATAGCAGCCTCTGCTTCCTCTGCGCTGTTATAAGTTGTGATACTGGCGTCTGCTGAACTGTATGTTGTACTACCCTGTTTCAAAGTGATAGGGTTGGCTGCTGTTACCGCATCCATGTCCTCATATGCCAGTCTGATCCTGTGAACAACATTAGAACTGATATCCTGTTCTGTAGTGGCAGAAGCCGCATAAGTTGTGGAGTTCATGTTAAACAAATCCTTTGTATCCACATAGGTTACATCATCAAATGCGTCCAGCCCCAGCTGTTCTGTGATTTTATAGGAAACATCTGTACTTTCCTCCTGGAAAGTCAGGGAAGTGTCTGTTCTGTATCCGGTAAAAATATATCTGCCGGCATAATCTGTATCACCGGTTGCATACAGTTCGTCGCTTAACGCCGTAAGCTGTTCCATAATCGTACTTAGATCTTCACTGCCCAGATCTTCGTTAGCTCCTTTTCCTGCCTGTTTTACCATATCGGTAAGAACCGCACTGACCGAACCAAGCGCATCTTCTGTAGTTTCCAGCCAGCTTTGGGCATCCGGTATATTCTTTTTATAATACTGTGTTGTGGTGGATACATTGGTGCGCAGTCTAAGCGCCCGAATCGCCACAACCGGATCATCTGAAGGTCTGGTGATATTTTTACCGGTAGACATTTCTGTACTTAATTTATCCTCTAACACCTTATTTCGGTTGATATTATAAAGGTTATTATTCTGCATGATTTTATTGGTAATTCTCATAGGCTTATCCCTCCTTTACCTGACTGTTCATCAGATCTATACCCCGGTTTCCAAAATCAATCGATCATAGATCTCTGAGAATGTAGATACCATCTGAGACGCCAGATTAAAAGAATTCTGGAATTTTACCAGGCTTACCGATTCTTCATCTGTATCTACGCCGCTCACTGACTGTCTCTGATTCTCAATTGTCTTTTGCAGGGTTGTATAAGTAGTTTTAAATGTGGTGGCATTACTGGAATTCAGTGCCACGTCTGACAATAAGCATTCCAGGAACTCTCCGGCACTGCTGCCACGAAAACTGAATTTTGTCTTGTCTGTCAGTAAAGTTTTCAAATCATCCATGAGGTTTGTTTCTTCTACACCATCAGATTCCACTTCTTTGGTTGCCAGTAAATCCGCATTATCAACAATGGCATCTGAAATGGTGAAATTAGAGGCGGTCAGCCAATAATATCCTTTACCACTGGGATCGTTTAACAAGTCTGTTTCCGAATATTCTGCCGATTCCGTTGTTTTGTTGCCGGTCATCAAAAGTGTTCCGCTTCCTCCGGTTGCTGTAAAGCCACCCATCAGCAAATTATTTACACTGGCTGCAAAATCACGAATCCACTCATTCATCTGTTCCATATAATAAGGAATACCCTGATAGTTTACTTCATATCCAACTGTCGCTGTCGTATTAGAAGTCAGATTAGATACAAGCGAATCTGTTCCTTTATCATCAATGGTAAAGGTATAAAGTCCTGTACTTTCATCAAAACTCCAGTCCGTATATTTAAACTCTGCAGCACCAATGGTAATCAAACCACCATTATCTGAAAGAGTACATTTACTCATATCTTTCAGATTCGGGTCTGTTACTGCTATAGTAACTGTATGGGTACCGTCTCCGTTATTCACAACGTTTTTGGTCTTCCCCGCAAAGTACTCACCGTTGTTACCGTCTCTCATTTCGATGAGTCCCTGTAAGGTTCCACCGATACTGCCATTAGTCAATGAGAACTCGGTTCCATTATTCCAATAAATATCATATAAACCGTCAACATCGGACTGATTGGTTTTCTCATCATTTGTTCTGGCTACACAGTTTAAAGTATTGTAGCTGTTGCCATCTACCAGCGTAAGTCCGCCGGCTATTTTTACCAGATATCTGGTAGCTCCTGTTTCTCTTGTAGGATCGTTGCTGTCCAAAATCGGGCTTTCTGATGTTTCCACATCCACGATTTTTGATAATGCATCAACAACTGCATCTCTTTTATCCATAAGTGAATTTGCATTCCCATTACTTAACTGGATTACATTGATCTGTTTATTCAATGTTGCAATTTGTTCTGCATAGGCATTGATGGTATCCACCTGTAATTTCACTTCATCATTTACATCTGACTGCATATCCTTTAAGTTGGATGCCATTGTATTAAAATATTCTGTCAGGCTCTGTGCTGCCGACACAAAAGATGCCTTTGTGGAAGTACTGCCGGCATTTTTGATAACTTCCTGAATGGAATTCGTCAAGCTGCTGAACAGCGTTTTAAATCCTGTAGTCCCGTCATCTGTCAGATAGTCTTCGATCTGACTGCTGTAGTATTCTTTTACCTCATATTCACCCAGCTTGGTCTGATTGCTTCGGTATTTATTATCATAAAAACCGTCCCTTAGTCTTTCAAATGCCAGAGTTTCTACACCTGCACCTGCAGATCCGTAGGTGGTAAATGTGCGAAGTGCATCGGCTGCTTCCTGTACTACCTTCTGTCTGCTATATCCGGACGTATCAGTATTGGAAATATTATTCGCTGTAGTATTCAGATTTGCATTTGCTGCACGAAGTCCTGATGCAGAAATCGTTAAGCCAAAAAAAGTAGATGACATTCGCTTCTCCTTTCAAATCAGCTGTAATGAAGCGATCCTTCCGGTTTCATTACTGTAAGGAATTTAACAAAGTATCCAGCATACTATTAATCACATTGATGTAACGGCTGCTGGCGTTATAGGCATTTTGGAACATGATCATGTATTCCAGTTCTTCATCTGTGGAAACACCGATCACCTGCTGTCTGGCATCTTCCACTCCGGTAAGCGTATTTTCTTCGCTTTCATAGATGCTCTGATATACAGAACCGGAATTTGCCACCTGGGAAACCAGACTGTTGTAAAAACCGTTTAGATTGGTCTTGGTCGCCACGTTGGGATTTAATACATAACTGGTATCTGTAAAAATTGTTTTCAGATCTTCCATAGTCTGGCGGTCTTCTTCTTTTTCCAGATTTCGGAAATTCAAAAGTGCCGGTGTTTTTAAAAGTTCACTGTTTACCTGGATATTAGTGGTGGTATAGCCTTCCGAATCAGCAATCAAAGTGAAAATCTGTAAAGGCTTACCATCTGATCCGCACAGATATCCGCTGTCTACATCTGCTGCCCCGGAGATCACGCCATTGATCTGGGTGGTCAGGTTATGTACCAGTGTATCGAACTCAGCCATTACATTCATGATAATGGACTGTGAAATATCTGTATTATAAGTATCTGTATCCTTTAGATACTGCGCATAGGCATCTGCATAAGCAGTTGTCTGTGCTCCGCCGTAATCTGCAGGATCAGGTTCTGTTGGAATGTCTGTCCAGGTAGCTCTTTTGGTTCCTCTTGCAAGCAGTGTCGCCTTTAAAGATCCGATATCAGTATTTAAATCACTTGAAATCTCCTGGGTAAGATCAAATACCTCAGCGCCATCTATATTTACTGTTCCATCCGCATTCGTCCTTGCCAGATCTTTCCAGTAAGGTGTATAAAATCCTGTTTTTCCGTCTGCCTTAACACCGATTTCATAAACCTTGTCCGGTTTTATAAAATCATTACCTTCTATTTGAACGGTTACACAGCCGTCTATATTTTCCGAATAACTTATGTCAACCATTTCAGAAAGTTTATCCAGCAACAGATTTCGTTTATCACGTAAATCATTGGCATGTTCCACACCGCCGGCTTCTACTTTTATGATCTGATTATTTAACTCCGCAATCTGCTGTCCGTAATAATTAATGGTATCAACTTTCTTGGTAACCTGAGAATTTAACTGATCCTGATAATCAGCCAGTGAATCGTAAACAGCCTGCGCATGCTCAACAAATTCCGAGCTTCTGGTAACAAAAAGAGACTGTGCCGTGGTATTGGTAGGATCCTTTGCCAGTTCCTGAACTGCCGTCCAAAGATCTGACATGGATGTAGCAAACTCAGCACCGTCCATCTCTCCTAATATATCTTGAATTTCTGTCATTGTTTCCGCAGATACTTCATAAAACGCACTGCGTCCAGACTCTTTCCTATATGTCTGATCCAGAAATACATCTCTAATTTGTTTTGTTTTGGAATAATATACGCCCAGACCATACTGCTGCCATGAAATTGCAGAGGCGCCTTTTGACAGGGTAACATACGCTTTTGTGCCCTGCGATACCTGTTGTCTGGTATAGCCGGTGGTATCAGCGTTTGTTACATTATGTGCAGTTGTATTTAAAGCATTTTGTGAAGTCTGCAGACCAGATGTCCCGACCCATAAGCTGCCCATTAATGGCATATCACTACCCCCGTCCTGAATGGATGTTTACTGTTTTGCATCAAAGCTTCCGGCCTCTGTTCCTATCACATCTCCCGTGTTATAGGCGCCTTTGTTGTAATTGGCTGTTTCCGGTGCTTTTCTCATAGCCTGAATCATATTCATCTCGAAATTTACCATCTCCAGCGCAGAGTTGATCAATTCCTGATTTTGCAGATTCACGCTTCTGACCAAATGTACAGCATTTCCCAGGCGGTCTGATACTTCCGCCAGCTTCTGCCTTTCCACAGGTCTTTTCTCCAATGCCCGTATCAACATGTCCAGCTTTAAATTTTTAACATCCGTGTTCAGTACGTTGGCAATTTCCTGCATTATCCCATATCTGGTTTGATCGATATGGGAAATGCGGTTTACCACGACTTGTTCTTCATCCGTGATTGTAGCTAGTTCATCTAAATTTCCGGCAACGATAACTGGAGTCTTCTTTCGGGAGATACCAAGAAGTGTTTCATATTCGCCGCACTCCTGTTCTAACGTATCCATGAGTTTCTCGATCAGACTTGCCAATGTTTATCCTTACCTCATTTCTTCATATTTAGCCAGCAGTTTATCTGCAAAGCTTTCATTGCTCACATCATAAGTACCGTTTTGAATAGCACTTTTGATCGGAGCAGTTAATTCTTCCCTGATGTCACTGCTGCTTCCGACAGCCGATTTTACAGTCTGGATATCCTTTCCAATACTGGAAATCTGTACCTGGTCGGAGAAGCTGGCTGTACCGGTTTTCTTCGTCGTATTCGCTTTTTTTGTACCGTACAGCTGCTGTACCTGTGTATAAGCTTCTATTCTCATAGTAGGCTCCTCCCCTCAGTTTCATAACAATTTGAATTCTTTTCTACATAACATATCGGATGAATTCAGAATTACTTTAGGGCGTTTTCGTAAATTTTTTTCATGTCTTCCTGATGTAACACCCGGAATCCGCCAATGGTACGAGTACCCTGATAAGCACATTTATATGCCAGCTCATCTAACTGTTCCGGTGTGACTTCAATTCCCAGTTCTTCTATCGTTGTAGGCATTTCGATTTCACGGTAAAATGCTTCCATTGCTGCGATACCTGCAAGTGCGGTTTCTTCTATTTGTGAAGCAGCCTCTTTTCCTGTTGGCTTTTTAGTTGTCTGCGATTCACTATTTTTTATGCCCAATACTTTCACAGCAAACTGCGCAAACCGTTCCGGCTTTTCACTATAGACATATCTTGCCCAGCTGCCCCAGACCGCTGCCAGTCCGGCACCATGAGCCACATCAAACATACCGCCCAGCTCATGCTCCAGCTGATGACATGCCCAGTCTCCCACCGTACCACAACCGGTAAGACCATTGTGAGATAAACTGCCTGCCCACATAACCTGTGCTCTGGCGTTATAGTCATTCGGATTTACCAGTAAAGTTTTTGCAGCCTGGATCACAGAACGCATCAATCCCTCTGCCAGTTCGTCAGTAAGTTCTGTATGTTCTTCCTTCGTAAAATACCGTTCCATAGTGTGCATGAGAATATCTGTACAGCCGCACATGGTCTGATATTTCGGAAGAGAATAAGTAAGCTCCGGATTCATAACTGCAAATTTACATCTGGCATAATTAGAGCTTAGTCCCCTCTTCAACCAGCCGTCTTCATTGGTGATCACCGAAGAATCACTCATTTCAGAACCCGCAGCCGCAATGGTAAGAACCGCGCCGATTGGCAGACATGCTTTTGGCGGAAATTTCTTTAAATACAGATCCCAGACATCCACATCCTGTCCATTCTCATCTTTATTAGTCATGCCATAGCCGATTGCTTTAGCAGAATCAATGACACTGCCACCACCTACTGCCAGGATAAAGTCTACGCCTTCTTGTTTACATAACTCTATTCCTTCTCGTACCAGGGAAAGCCTTGGATTGGGAACTACACCGCCCAGGGTTACATAATTTATTCCAGTCTCTGTCAGGGAATTGCAAATGCGATCCAATAATCCGGACTTCTTGGCACTTTGTCCCCCGAAGTGTACCAATACCTTTTTGCACTGCTGTTCTTTAACTAATTCCCCTACCTGTTTTTCTGTATCTTTACCGAAAACTACCTTTGTCGGTGCATAATAATTAAAATTCTGCATGTGTTATTCCACCTTTCTATTTATGTTTTTGCTTTCAATTTACTTTTCTCATTTACTCCTGTTAACCGAAGAACTTACTCCAGATTCCATATAATAATAAGAATAAAACAATACACGGCAGGAACACGCTGACCCATAATCTCACCCAAGCCGGCATCTTCACGCCTTCTCCGGTATTAGCCTCCTGCAGCCAGTTTTTAAATCCCCATCCCTTCTTATGAACGCAAAAGATCAGATAGCAAAGAGAACCACCCGGCAGCATCAGATTGGAAACGATAAAGTCTTCCAGATCCATGATATTACTGCCTTCACCAAATGGCATAAAACCGCTCCAAAGATTAAAGCCCAGCACGCAAGGCAAGGAACAGACAGCAATGATCAGGAAATTAATCACTGCCGCTTTTTTTCGTCCTATACCGAAGTTATCCATGCTCATGGCCATAATGTTTTCAAACACTGCTATGACCGTCGATAATGCCGCAAAAAACAGGAATACAAAGAATAATGCACCCCATATTCTGCCGCCACTCATATTGTTAAAGATGTTAGGTAACGTTACAAATACCAGACCCGGACCGCTGCCCGGCTCTACGCCAAAAGAAAAGCACGCCGGAAAAATAATCAGTCCTGACATCACTGCCACCAGCGTATCCAAAGCTGCAATCTGTATACTTTCTCCCACAAGTGAATGCTCTCTTCCCAAATAACTGCCAAAGATCTGCATGGCTCCGATACCTATAGATAAGGTAAAAAATGACTGGTTCATAGCAGCCAGTACCACATTTGCCAGACCAATTTCCTGTACCTTAGACCAATCCGGCACCAGGAAAAACTTAAGGCCTTCCATTGCACCGTCCTGCCTCAGACAATGAATAGCCAGGATACTGATCAAAATCAAAAGGGTCAGCATCATCCATTTCGTTATCCGTTCCACGCCATTTCTAAGTCCCAAAGAGCACACCATAAATCCAAGCAATACCACTACCAGCATCCAGAATGCCATAATATAAGGCTCTCCCAGCATACCAAAAAAAGTATCACTGACCGCTGTAGTATCCATTCCGGAATAGAACTTACCTGTAATAAACATATAACAATAATACAGCATCCAACCGGCCACAGTAGTATAGAACATCATCAGCGTATAATTGCCAATCATACCCATATAGCCGTTTAAGTGCCATTTCTGTCCTGCTTTTTCCAGGGTTTTAAATGCCTGTACTCCGCTTAATCTAGTAGCACGTCCCACGGCAAATTCCATGGACATAATCGGTACACCGATAATCACCAAAAATAATAAATAGATCAGGACGAAAATTCCGCCCCCATTCTGACCTGTTACATACGGAAACTTCCACACGTTTCCGATACCGATGGCACAGCCTGCGCTGATCAGTATAAATCCCAAGCGGGATTGAAATTTTTCTCGCTCCATCTAATAATCTCCCATTCATCTCGTATGATAAATTATATTCCTCATGCGATTCCCTTACTCGTTAATATACTTTCCTATTATAACAAAAAGGCAGCATTCCGTATATGGAATACTGCCTTTCTTTTTGTTAGTTTTCGTTACGCAAAATAGTGATTTAACCTTCCAGTTTTGCTTTCTGTTTTTTCGCAATATTAGACATGATAAAGCCCAATGCTACCATAAAGAATGGTGTTACGATATTCATAACCAGCTGGAACGGATCTTCGGAATAGATACCGGTGATACATGCAAATGCTGTTACTAAAAAGCACCATGCACCCAGGATCATACCAAAAGTTTTACTCTTTACAAAGCGATATTCTGCCGGGAATTTCTCTCCTGCTTTTTTCAAAGCGATATAAGCAACAAATACCCATAAATAACGCAGTGGCATACAAACGCTGTTCAGCTTAACAAGCCATTTTACCAGTTCATCAACTGAGCCGATACCAAATGCCGGGATAATGATCAAAACAGAAACAATGATCGCAACCAGCTTGTGACCGTTTGTATATGCACCATGCTCGTTCTGCTTGAACATAGCCTTTGGAATATAAGTATCATCAGCAGATTCTAACAGCATACGAAGCGGTGCATCAATGGACATGATAAGTACGGAGAACTGACATGCCATATTAGTAAGACCATAAAGGATAACGAACAGATCACCTACACCGTAATAATTTCCAAGGGTCTGGAAGCAATAGTAAGCACCATTGGTCAGCAGATCTTCCGGAATATTGTTGGAATCGATCATCATACCCATGGCAACTGTTCCCAGGATCGCGCAGACACATACCATAGCTGCGGTTGCAATCATACCCTTAGGGAAGTCCTTTGCAGGATCCTTTGTCTTGTTTACATAAGGTGAGATTCTTTCAATTCCGCCAACGGCAAATACCAGGATGGAGAAATTCATAAAGAAGCTCATATCAAAATTCGGTGTAAAGGTCTTTAAGGACCAGTCGATTTCCAAAAGACCCGGATTTCCGGTGATGCCGGGAGCCGCGATCATCATGACAACGAATAAAATAGACATGATAAAGCTGCAGGTTCCTGCTACGGAAGAAATATTTTTCAGTACACTTAAGCCTTTACCAGCCAGCCATAATGCAAAGAAGAATACCAGTAAGCAGACAATCTGCAGTACAACCGTATTCATGGAACTGATACGTTTGTCACGGAATATTGCCCAGCTTAAAGCAATCAAAGTGGATGAAGGCTTCTGGGAAATATAAGGCATATGAACAATCCAGTATGTCCATCCTGCATAAAATGCAATACGCGGTCCAATAGTCTCGTGAATCCATGAACTTACGCCGCCACCCATGCTCTTAAAGGCTGATCCTAATTCACCAACCATTAATGCATAAGGGATAAAGTATAAAACAAAGATAATAACCCATGCAACAATAGCTTTTAAGCCATTGTAATAAGAAAAGCCGTTAATAACATTGCCGAAGCCCCATACAGAAGTAAAGGACATAAGTGCCAGGCTGTGCCATAACAGTTTCTTTTCCTGTTTGTTCTTTTGATTCATCGTTTTTGTTTCCTTTCTTTTTGTCCCAAAAAGTGAAACAAAAAATACAGTCAAAATCAACCGTTCCTGAAACCATTGAGTTTGGCTGTATTTCTAAGAGGAGCAAGCTCCTATTCATTTCAAGTTTCTGGTCTTTTTATATTCTACGCAACTGGATATATTTTACCCAAAAAGACCAGAAAAGTCAATGCTTGTATTCCAATGAATTATGGCTAATATTACCATGGGTTATGTCATTAATTATTTATCATGCACATTTACCTTATATCTGCTTTTAAAGCTTAGAATATCCATAACCGTTTACCATGGCATCTATTTTCACTCTATTCCTGCACATAGGACAATCTGCCATGGAATAGCTTTGATAATCAGGTACATCCTGCTGGGTAAAAATTGCGTGTACCGGCACGCCGGATACTTTGCTCACATTGCTGAAAACAGCAGCGATTCCGCCAACCTTACCGCCATAATAAAGCACACTTTCCACGCAGGACTGCAGGGTTTTACCGGTAGTAGCCGATGCCATCAGGATCAGTACATTTTTATTTTCAATCATCATTTTCAGATTATCTCTGAAGATAATCTGTCCCGATGTATTGATTTCCGGGGCAATGACGTAAATCGTACTGTGGGTGTTGATGGACATGATCCCGGCATTAGATAGTTCCTCTGCAAAAAAGGTACCAATCGTCTCGGTCTTGTCCATGCACACAATGGTATCCACAATCATACTCATACTGTATTTCTGGGCTAACAGCTGTGCCGCTGTTTTGGCTTCAGAAACCCTTGCTTTCAACGTTGTCATGTCAAAGTAGTGGGTAATGTGAGCATTCGGTGTTACAAAATGTCCCGGAACAATTTTCAATGTGATACGTCCGTCTTCTCTTGCGAAAATTTTCTGCATTCTGTCTTCCATATGGTACCCTCCTTGTTCAGTTGTGGAAATGTCACTATAAATTGGTTAGGAGTTACTGTTTTTTATACATTTAGTATAACAGTATTGGTACCGCTGAACAATGAAAACTCTTATTTGAAAAGAATGAATTTTAATCCCAAAGACTGGTATAGATTTTCACCAGATCTTCCTTTGCAAGTTCCTTTCTGGTATTGGACGGGCTGCCGCTGTCCATGGCATCTACTGCCATTTTATCGATTACTGCAAAGAAATCTTCTTTTTTTATGCCGTATTCTGCCAGGGTCGGTGTATCCAGATCCTTGCACAGCTGTACAACTGCCTTCAGGAAAAGTTCTGCTGCTTCTTTTACAGGAACGGTTCTCTCAGCAGCACCAACTGTATATCCCAGTTCTGCGAATCTTTCATAAGTTCCTTCCAGAACGTAATCCAGGCATTTCTCTAAGAGCATGGCATTGGATAAGCCATGTGCTACATGGAATAAAGCACCGATTGGGCGGCTCATGCCATGTACTACGGTTACAGAGGAATTATTGAAAGCAATACCTGCTTCCAAGGCTGCCATAGACATTTCTTTTCTGGCTTCTACATTATCTCCTGTAGCATAAGCAACACGGAGATACTTGAAGATTCTCTTAATGGCAGAAAGTGCGTACATATCAGAAAAGCTCTGTGCTTTTTTGGAAGTATAAGCTTCAATGGCATGTGTCAGTGCATCCAGTCCGGTTGCCGCTGTGATCTTAAGATTGGAAGTATCGCTGTAGGTCTAACTGCTGAACGTGGCGGGCATATGCTGACTGATGTTTTCCCGCAATTCATAAAAGAATTCCCCCATATCACTGTTGAACCCAAAGAGATCAACGTAAAAACACAGATTTCCATGATCGCCAAACGAAAGCTGGATCTGGGTTTTATCATTGTTCCCTATGGGTTCCCAATTGAGGATGAATATATCCATATCATAAACGAGGAAATCGTCCTGGCTGTTCCCTTTGATAATCCCGTTATTAAAGGACTGGGTGGGGTTAAGCAGATAGATCTTCACGAATTTGCAAAAGAGAATTTTGTTATTATTTATAAAGAATCCTCCCTGCGTCCTCTGATCGACTCCATTTTCCGGGATAGCGGTTTTATACCCAACATACTATTCGAAACTTCCAATAACAATAATCTGGTGGATATGGTCAGTAATGGAAGTGCCTGTACCCTGATACCCAAGATATATGCAAAACCCAATGACAAAATTCGTTATTTCACACTGCCCTCTCATCCTCATACGGAATTAGTTGCCTTATACAGTAAGGGACGATATCTGAGTAAAGCATCCCGGTATCTGATCGAACTGGCAAAAAAATACTGGACGAATTATCCTTATTATGAAATTTAAAATTTATAGAGATTTAATCCAATGGTATCGCTTAATTCTCTTCCCACTGCGCCACCAATAATGTGGATCATGATCTCGCCGGTAGCACTGATAACAGCTTTGCTGAGATGTCCGCCATGGCATTCTTTTTTTACCACATTTCCAATTGTGGCATGAAGATGAAGGTAAGGTGCTCCATCTTTTCTGGAGATATTACCTACAAGGGAGCTGATCTCATATTCGCCGATATAGGTTTCGCTATAATATTCTTTGGTCTTTGTTCCGAAAATACCCAGTGTAACTTCACCGGCAGCACCAAGTCCTGTTACATTTGCCAGGTTAATCTGCTCTTTATCACAGATTTCTGTTATTTTCGCAATGATTTCTTCTCCCGGGTCTACCCGCATAACAATGTCATCTTTAAATCTTCTGTACTCCATGATATTCACTCCTCGTATTATAAGTTTATAGACCTCAACCATAGAGGCTATAGACTTATTTTTATGATATAGGTATTCGATGAATTGTTGGTCATACCTACATAGTTAATAAGTTACTTTATAGTCATGGT
>JAQUUX010000145.1 GCA_028693705.1 Lachnospiraceae bacterium
TCCAGCGGGGCTTATTTAAGTGTCTCTACTCTGTTCAACGTCACTCATCATCATTCAGAAAACTGACGGATTGACACTTTAGGAGAAGTTAATCATTTTGAAATAACATTTTGCGGAAACTCAAGATGATATACTTGTGGCAAGTGAGGATGCTATGAAATTAATTGAAAAGATGAAACATAAAAAAGCAAGATATTCTATTAAAATTGAATTTGCCATTTATTTTATTGGCCTGGTAGCAGGTACCATTTTACTTTGCATATTTGTAAATAATAGATTTTTACCAAGATATTATCTGCAGAATAAGGAGCATGCGCTGCTAAATGCATTTGATACGGTAAACACCGCCAGTGAAAGCGGCGATATTACATCAGATGAATTTGACATTGAATTGCGTAAGATTTGTGGGAAATATAATATCAGCATTTTGGTAATGGATTCTAATTCTGAGGCAATTAAAGCTGCAGGAAATGATGAAAAAAACTTGCGTATGCAATTGCTTGATGTGCTGTTTGGAAGAGCCTTACAAAAAAATAACAAAAGAGTTCTGGCTGAAAGCGATCAATATGAGCTTTCCATCAGGAAAGATCCTAGGACGCAAACGGAGTCTATTGAAATGTGGGGAGTTCTGGATAATGGAAATACTTTCTTTATGCAAAGTGCATTGGAAAGTATTACAGAAAGTGCGGCAATTGCCAATCGCTTTCTGGCATACACAGGATGCATTGCGATTTTGGCCAGCGCTGTATTGATTTGGTTTGTATCCAGAAAAATAACAGAACCGGTTCTGGCACTTGCAAAGATCTCAGAGCGTATGACCAATTTGGATTTTGATGCAAAATACACATCACACGAACATAATGAGATCGGTATGCTGGGTGAGAATATCAATAAGCTGTCTGCCACATTGGAAAGCACAATATCAGAGCTAAAGACTGCCAATAATGAATTGCAGCAGGACATTGAAAAAAAAGAAAAAATAGATGAGATGAGAAAGGAATTTCTTTCTAACGTATCTCATGAATTGAAAACACCTATTGCTTTGATACAGGGATATGCAGAAGGGCTGGCTGATTGTGTCAATGATGATGAAGAAAGCCGCAGGTTTTATTGTGATGTGATAATGGATGAAGCCGGTAAGATGAATATCATGGTAAAAAAATTGTTGACTCTGAACCAACTGGAATTTGGTAATGATCCGGTTGCCATAGAACGATTTGATATTTCTGCATTGGTTAAAAACTATTTGTCGTCAGCAGACATCCTGGTGAAACAGAATGAAGTAAAACTGCGATTTGAAGAATATCCTCCGATTTTTGTATGGGGAGATGAGTTTAAAATCGAAGAAGTAGTTATGAATTATTTTAGTAATGCACTTAATCACGCACAGGGTGAAAAGATTATCGAGGTAAAACTGATTCAAAGGGACAAAAAAGTGCGGGTTTCTATATTTAATACAGGAGAACCGATTCCGGAAGAAAGCCTTCCACATTTATGGGAGAAGTTTTACAAAGTAGATAAAGCAAGAACCAGAGCATATGGTGGCAGTGGAGTAGGTCTGTCTATTGTAAAAGCAATTATGGAGTCACATCATCAGCAGTTTGGTGCCGTTAATTATGAAAATGGTGTGGAATTCTGGTTTGAATTATTGACAGAATAAATAATACGATATGCTGAATCTATCTTTTTAAATAAAAATACCGTATAATAAATATAATATATTCTTAAAAGCTTTTGATATATGAGAAGCTTATTACGGAGGCGAAAAATGCAGGGGATGAGAAAGATCATTGGCTGTTTATGTATGATATTGATGATGGAAACTTTAACAGGGTGTGGGGCATCCTTTCCAGAGCTGACAGAAGAAGAGAGTAATCTGATCAGTGAGTATGCTGTAAATCTTCTTATGAAATATGATAAAAATGCAGGGAATCGTCTAGTGGCAGATCCGGAGGCCGCTTTGGAAAAGAAAAGAGCGCGTGATGCAGCAGTTGAAGCGATGAAAGTGAAGGAACAGGCGGAAACTGATACTGCAGAGGCGGAGAACACATCAAATAATGGACAGACGGTGCAAACGGAAAGCAATACTCTGATCAGTTCTATAGGCTCTTTCCTTGGGTTAGCTGGAATGGAAATTCAATATAGCGGGTATGAGGTGGATGATTCCTATGCGGAAGATGCTGAATCACAAAGCTATTTTTCATTGGATGCAACCCAGGGGAAAAAATTGCTGGTGCTTAAATTTCAGGTAAACTCCACAGACGGAGCAGATAAGGAACTGGATATGGCTTCTTTACAGACAGAATTCAAATTAACAATAAATGGAACAGATACAAGATATGCCCAATCCACGTTATTATTAAATGATCTGGTAACCTTCAGAGGAACCATACCGGGGAATGGTGGAAAAGAACTGGTATTGATTCAGGAGATTACTCCGGGAGCAGCAGAGTCGCTTTCATCCGTTACATTAACACTTGCTCATCAGGACGCAACAGGTACAATTTCACTACAATAAAGTGTTAAATTGAAATTGTGTTAAAATTGTATATGCCAAAAGCCCGTAATTTATGGGCTTTTTTAAATTTGTTTAAATGTTTTAGAAAAAATAGAAAATTATTGTTGACATGGAGTGAACGTAATGGTACTATAAATCTCGTTCCACTGATGCAGACAAATAACGAAAGGCTAAGACAGTTGATAGCTGATTTTACCAATCGGGTTTGCAAAAGTATAAATCGACAAAAAGATTTAAAAAAGAACAAAAAAGGTATTGACATCAGATAATACAAGTGATATCATAAATGAGTTGCGTCTGACAGAGATACAACAAAAGCAATAAGATGAACCTTGAAAAATAAACAGTAATGCAACCCTGAAGATTCCATTGAAATGGCTGTTTAAGCCAGTGAACTTCAATGAAGATTCAGAAGAAAAACAAACGCGAACGAAAGTTCAAACGGAAGAGGAGAGACAGCGATGTCAAACCAATTCCACAAAAGTAAAGACCAGATGTTAACATCTGTGTCAGACGATTAAACAAGAGAGTTTGATCCTGGCTCAGGATGAACGCTGGCGGCGTGCTTAACACATGCAAGTCGAACGAGAAAATATCGCTGACGAGACTTTGGTCAAATCTTGATAATTTCGAGTGGCGGACGGGTGAGTAACGCGTGGATAACCTGCCATATGCTGGGGGACAACAGTTGGAAACGACTGCTAATACCGCATAAGCGCACAGTGTCGCATGACACAGTGTGAAAAACTCCGGTGGCATATGATGGATCCGCGTCTGATTAGTTAGTTGGCAGGGTAACGGCCTACCAAGACAGCGATCAGTAGCCGGCCTGAGAGGGTGAACGGCCACATTGGGACTGAGACACGGCCCAAACTCCTACGGGAGG
>JAQUUX010000073.1 GCA_028693705.1 Lachnospiraceae bacterium
ATATAATGGAATTGACAAATCCAAAATAGTAACATATTATAATGTCATGACGAACAAAGGCGTTCTTATCAGAGCTGATCACTTATCCGGGATAAGTATTCATTCTGGTGAGAATGCCTTTTTTAGGTAACATAGTAGAAAGGAAAATATTATGAATCATTACACTAAGGAAGATGTCTTAAGACTGGTGGAAGAAGAGGATGTGGAATTTATCCGTCTTCAGTTTACAGACATGTTTGGAAATCTGAAGAATATTGCAATTACAGCAAGTCAGCTGGAAAGAGCGCTGGATAACCAGTGCATGTTTGATGGCAGCGCTATTGAAGGCTTTGCCAGAATTGAAGAATCCGATATGTTTCTGTATCCGGATTATGATACGTTTACTATTTTCCCATGGAGACCACAGGCCGGTAAGGTAGCAAGACTTCTTTGCGATGTATACAGAACTGACGGAACACCTTTTGAAGGTGATCCACGTTACATTTTAAAACAGGTGGTAAAAGAAGCAGCAGATATGGGATATGTATTTAATGTTGGACCGGAGTGCGAGTTCTTTTTGTTTGATACCGATGAAAACGGATTACCTACCGTCAATACAAATGAGCAGGCAAGCTATTTTGATCTGGGGCCACTGGATTTTGGCGAAAATGCAAGACGTGATATGGTATTGACTCTGGAGGATATGGGATTTGTAATCGAGGCTTCCCACCATGAGATTTCCCCGTCACAGCAGGAAATTGACTTTAAGTATGATGATGCTCTTTCTACAGCAGATAATATCGTGACTTTTAAAATGGCAGTCAAAACCATTGCCAAGAGACATGGTATGCACGCTACCTTTATGCCAAAACCGAAATATGGTCAGAATGGCTCAGGTATGCACATTAATATGTCTCTGGTAAAAGATGGTAAAAATATATTTGCAGATAGTACGGATACATATGGACTGAGTAAGGAAGCATATTATTTTATGGGTGGTATTTTAAAGCATGCAAAGGGCATGGCCTGTATTACCAATCCGTTGGTAAATTCCTATAAGAGACTGGTTCCCGGCTTTGAGGCACCTGTTTATATTGCCTGGAGTGCACAGAATAGAAGCCCGCTGATCCGTATTCCTTATGCTGGAAGGGGAGAGAGTGCCAGACTGGAACTTCGTAATCCTGATAGTGCAGCAAATCCGTATCTTACATTGGCGCTGTGCTTAAAAGCAGGATTACAGGGTATTAAAGAGCAGATTGATCCACCGGCAAGTGTAAATTGCAATATTTATGAATTAACAGATGCACAAAAACAGGAAATGCAGATAGATGCGATGCCTGCAAACTTAAAGGAAGCAGTAGAAGAACTGGAAAAGGATGCTTTCTTACAAGAAGCATTGGGCAAAAAATTCTGTGAAAAATATATCGCTACCAAAAAGGCTGAGTGGCAGGAATATACCACGCAGGTTACAAACTGGGAGGTAGAGGCATACCTTAACAAATTCTGATTCATGGTTTTGCAAAGAAAACTAATGAATAACAGAATGGAGGGATGCATGTGACCAGTATGATTGTGGTGCTTCCTAAACTGGAAGACGCCAAGAGTATAAAAAACGTCCTGGTAAAAAATGGTTTCTCCGTTTCGGCAGTTTGTACAAGTGGTGCACAGGCCATCAGCTATGCGGATGATTTGAATGATGGTGTAATTGTGTGCAGCTATAAGTTGCCGGATATGGTATTCTCGGAATTGCGGGAATGTCTGGATCCCGGATTTGAATTGTTAGTATTGGCAAATAAGCATAATATCAGTGAGGCAGACGGAAAAGGTGTGCTGTTTTTATCCATGCCGCTGAAAATGTTTGAATTGGTAGATACCCTTTCCATGATTGTGGAAGGTATGGAACGGAGACGTCGAAAAGCCAGATTAAAGCCAAAAGAAAGAAATCCGGAAGAGGAAAAGTTGATTACAAAGGCGAAAGAGCTTTTAATGGATAGGAATCACATGACGGAGGATGAAGCACATCATTATCTCCAGAAGTGCAGCATGGACAGTTCTACCAGTTTGGTAGAAACAGCTAAAATGGTTTTGACCCTGATGAGTAGTGAATAAAGCAAATGAGGTTAACATAACATATGAAATTTACAAAAATGCATGGTTGTGGAAATGACTATGTCTATATCAATGGTTTTAAAGAACAGATACAGGAATCTGAAAAACCTGAACTTGTCCGTAGAATCAGTGACCGACATTTTGGTGTGGGCGGGGATGGTGCTATTTTTATCAATCCATCTGAAGTGGCTGATTTTGAAATGGAAATGTATAACGCTGACGGCACCCGAGCTGAGATGTGTGGTAATGGGATTCGTTGTGTAGCAAAATATGTATACGACCACGGTATGACAGACCAGACAGAGATCAGCATTGTCAGCTTTGGACAGATCAAATATCTGACATTATCCTGTAAAGATGGAAAGGTAGATACTGTCCGCGTCAATATGGGAAGCCCTATCTTAGAACCGTCACTTATCCCTGTTTTGGCAGAGGGATCCCAGGCAGTAAACGTTCCTATTTCTGTAAAAGAAAGTGAGTACAGAATGACATGTGTGTCTATGGGCAACCCACATGCGGTTGTATTTATGGATGACGTAGAACATCTGGATATTGCTCAGATCGGACCATATTTTGAGAATCATGAATGCTTTCCAAAGAGGACAAATACGGAATTTGTAAAGATTTTGGACCGGGGAAACGTACAGATGCGTGTATGGGAAAGAGGAACCGGTGAGACTTTAGCATGCGGAACCGGCTGTTGTGCAACCGCAGTTGCCTGCGTATTAAACGGGCTGACGGATACGAAGGTCATGGTGCATCTGCTGGGCGGAGACATCCGGGTGGAATGGGATCGGGAGAAAAATCTGATCTATATGACAGGACCTGCGACCACAGTTTTTGAGGGAGACTATCCTTGGAAAACAAAGTGGAAGTGAAATCTTCGCCGGTAAAAAGGCGATGAATTCACGAAAATACTTGACAGTGAAAAAAAATCGCTGTATTCTAACAACTGACTTGAATGTAATATCAGAATGCTATGAAAGAGACTCTGATCGTTAGTAAGCAACAGGAATTTGACGTCACCGACTGAGAGCGTCATTTGTGGAAACCGGGAATGGGAACACTCCGGAGCAGATTGTTCGAAACGAAATTTGTGTAGGGCAATACGTTAACCCGCGTTAAGGGTAAGAGTGGAGATCCAAGATCTCAATGCGGGTGGTACCGCGGATTACTTTAATGAATCCGTCCCGGAATACAATTAACAATGTATTCCGGGACTTTTTTGCGTGTTTAGCAAGTTTTGCAATGCGCTATGGAAGTCCCGGAGCAGACAAAAAAGGAGCCAAACATGGAATTTGTAACAGGAAGAACAGAAAAAGAAACAAAAGACTTATCCCAGCTGTTAGCAGAAGAACAGGAAGGAACAGAAGTAAAGGTAAACGGTGCTATCCATACCATCCGTGATATGGGAACCGTAGCATTTGTAGTACTTCGTAAAAGAGAAGGATTATTACAGTGTGTATACCAGGAAGGTGTTTCCAAGTTTGATGTAAACGAATTAAAGGAAGCTTCTACAGTGGAAGTAACCGGTAAGCTGGTTAAAAATGAAAAGGCACCTAATGGTATCGAAGTACAGATGGAAACAGTTACGGTATTATCCGAGCCTGTAGAGCCAATGCCGATTCCCATTGCAAAATGGAAAATGGGTGTGAACCTGGAAACCAATTTGGATTTGAGAGCAATTTCTCTGAGAAATGTAAGAGAGAGAGCTAAATTCAGAATACAGGAAGGTATTACCAGAGGCTTCCGTGATTATTTGTATGGAAAAGGATTTACCGAGATCCATACACCGAAGATCGGATCTAAGGGTGCTGAAGGCGGAGCAAACATGTTCAAGATGGAATACTTCCACAGACCCGCAGTACTGGCACAGAGCCCACAGTTCTACAAACAGATGATGGTGGGGGTATTTGATCGTGTATTTGAAACAGCTCCTGTTTTCAGAGCAGAAAAGCATAACACTAAGAGACATTTAAATGAATATACCTCTCTGGATTTTGAAATGGGATATATTGACAGCTTTGCAGATATTATGGAAATGGAAACAGGCGTATTACAGAGCATCATGGCACTGCTGCAGAAGGATTATGCAAAGGAACTTGCTATCTTAAAAGTTGACTTGCCTAAAGTAGATAAGATTCCACAGGTTCGATTTGATGAAGCTAAGAAGCTGGTTTCTGAGAAATACAACAGACCAATTCGTAATCCATATGATTTAGAGCCGGAAGAGGAACATTTGATCGGACAGTATTTTAAAGAAGAATATGGTGCAGATTTTGTATTTGTAACCCATTATCCATCCAAGAAACGTCCTTTCTATGCAATGGATGATCCTGCAGATGAGACATTTACCTTAAGCTTTGACTGTTTGTTCCGCGGACTGGAGATTACCACAGGCGGACAGCGTATCCATGATTATAATATGTTAATGGAAAAACTTGAGAAAAAAGGTATGACAGACGAAGGAATGGAATATTACCTGATGGCTTTCAAACACGGTATGCCGCCTCACGGTGGTCTGGGTATTGGTCTGGAGCGTCTGACCATGCAGTTACTGGGCGAAGAAAATGTTCGTGAGACCACATTGTTTCCTAGAGATTTAAGCAGACTGGAACCATAAGACAGACACAGAAAGGAATTGAAATGGCAAATATTATTTCTGATGAAACAATAGAATATGTAGGCATTTTGGCTAAATTAGAGCTGTCTCCGGAAGAGAAGGAACAGGCTAAAAAAGACATGGGTAGTATGTTAGACTATATCGATAAATTAAATGAACTGGATACCACAGGGGTAGAGCCTATGTCCCATGTATTTCCGGTACAGAATGTATTCCGTGAGGATGTTGTTACAAACGGCGACGGTAGCGCAGATGCATTAAAGAACGCACCCGGTATGAAAGACAATATGTATAAGGTACCTAAGACTTTTGATAAATAAAGCATAAGAAAGGAGCAGAATGAATATCTTAGCCTATTCCGCAGTGGAATTGTCCACCGCGATCAAAGAAAAGAAGATCACTGTCAGAGAAGCTGTAGAAGCAGTTCTGGATCAGATTGATCAAAAAGATAAAACATTAAACTGTTACGTTACGGTAGACTCTGCAAAAGCATATGCACAGGCAGAGGAGATTCAGAAGAAAATAGATGCAGGAGAACTGGCAGGTCCTTTAGCCGGTGTTCCGGTTGCTATCAAAGACAATATGTGCACTAAGGATATGCTGACCACCTGTTCTTCCAAGATACTGGGAAATTTCATCCCGGCATTTACAGCAGAAGCAGTAGAACGTCTGCAAGCAGCAGGAGCGGTTATCATTGGTAAGACCAACATGGATGAATTTGCCATGGGCTCCACCACAGAAACCTCTGCTTTTGGTGTAACCAGAAACCCTTGGAATACAGAACATGTACCCGGTGGATCATCAGGCGGTTCTGCAGCTGCTGTAGCAGCAGAGGAATGTTTCTTTGCACTGGGTTCTGATACAGGCGGATCCATCAGACAGCCTGCTTCCTACTGTGGTGTGGTTGGTTTGAAGCCAACCTATGGTACTGTTTCCAGATATGGTCTGATTGCTTACGGATCTTCCCTGGATCAGATTGGACCACTTACCAAAACAGTAACTGACTGTGCAACAGTACTGGAAACCATTGCAGCTCATGACAGTAAGGATTCTACGTCAGTAGAAAGAGAAGATACAGATTTCACAAAAGCACTGGTAGAAGATGTTAGCGGCATGAAGATCGGTATTCCGAGAGATTATTTTGGAGAAGGTCTGGACAGTGATGTAAAGACAGCTGTTCTGGCAGCAGCAGAAACCTTAAAACAAAAGGGTGCCATTGTGGAAGAGTTTGATTTGCCATTAGTAGACTATGCTATTCCATGTTACTACACCATTGCAGCAGCAGAAGCCAGCTCTAATCTGGAGCGTTTCGACGGTATCAAATATGGTTATCGTACAGAAAGCTATGAAGGTCTGCACAATATGTATAAAAAAAGCCGTTCCGAAGGTTTCGGTCCGGAAGTAAAACGCAGAATTATGTTAGGCGCTTTTGTATTAAGTTCTGGTTACTTTGATGCTTATTATCTGAAAGCACTTCGTACCAAGGCGTTGATTAAGAAAGCTTTTGACGAAGCTTTTACAAAATATGATCTGATCCTGGGACCTGTAGCACCTACGACAGCACCTGTTCTGGGTTCCAGCTTAAGCGATCCGCTGAAGATGTATCTGGGAGATATCTATACCATCGCTGTCAATCTGGCAGGACTTCCGGGTATCAGTGTTCCTTGCGGAACTGATAAAGCCGGTATGCCAATCGGTTTACAGTTAATCGGGGACTGCTTCCAGGAGAAGAAACTGATCCAGGCAGCTTATACCTATGAAAAAACTTGTGGTGGATTTAGTATTGCCGCAGAAAGGGAGAGATAAATATGGCACAGAAAATATATGAAACCGTAATCGGTCTGGAAGTCCATGTGGAACTTGCAACCAAGACGAAGATCTTCTGCGGCTGTTCTACTGAATTTGGTGGTGCACCAAACAGCCATACCTGTCCTGTTTGTACCGGTATGCCGGGATCTCTTCCAGTATTGAATAAACAGGTACTGGAATATGCAGTGGCAGTAGGACTTGCTACCAACTGCAATATTACACAGTATTGTAAATTTGATCGTAAAAATTATTTTTATCCTGATAACCCACAGAATTATCAGATCTCCCAGCTGTATCTGCCGATTTGCAGAAATGGTCATGTAGAGATTGAAACAGCAGCCGGTAAGAAAAATGTAGGAATCCATGAGATTCATATGGAAGAAGATGCCGGAAAGCTGATCCATGATGAGTGGGAAGATTGCTCTTTGGTGGATTATAATCGTTCAGGTGTCCCGTTGATAGAAATTGTATCCGAGCCTGATATGCGTTCCGCAGATGAAGTTATTGCTTATCTGGAAAAATTAAGATTACTGATTCAGTATCTGGGTGCTTCTGACTGTAAATTACAGGAAGGTTCCATGAGAGCCGATGTTAACTTATCCATTCGAGAGATGGGTGCACCGGAATTCGGTACCAGAACTGAGATGAAGAACCTGAACTCCTTTAAGGCAATTGCTCACGCCATTGACGGAGAACGTGCCCGTCAGATTGAACTTTTAGAAGAAGGCAAAGCAGTTATCCAGGAAACCAGACGCTGGGATGACAACAAAGAATATTCCTATGCCATGAGAAGTAAGGAAGATGCCCAGGATTATCGTTATTTCCCGGATCCGGATTTAACACCAATCGTAGTAAGCGACGAATGGCTTTCTGAGATTAAGGCTAAACAGCCTGAATTCAGAACAGAGAAAATCGCTCGCTATCAGAAGGAATTTGATATTCCGGAATACGATATTGATATCATTACCTCTTCCAAGCACATGGCAGATCTTTTCGAAGCAACTGTTGCCCTTGGCAGAGAACCTAAGAAAGTCAGCAACTGGCTCATGGTGGAAACCATGCGTCTGCTGAAAGAAAATATGATGGATCCGGAAGATATCAAGTACTCACCGGAACATCTGGCTGCTCTGATCAAGCTGGTAGATGACAAAGCCATCAACGGCAGTGTTGCCAAAGAAGTATTCGAAGTAGTCTTTAAAGAAGATGTAGATCCTGTACAGTATGTGGAGGAACATGGTTTAAAGACTGTGAACGATGAAGGTGCACTCCGTAAAACCATTGAAGAAATCGTGGCAGCTAATCCGCAGTCTGTGGAAGATTATCACAATGGAAAAGAGAAGGCAATCGGGTTCCTGGTTGGACAGACCATGAAGGCAATGCATGGGAAGGCTGATCCGGGGATGGTAAACCAGATTCTGAAGGAGTTGCTGTAAGGGAAGTGTGTCGCAAAAGTGATGCCTTGATGCAGGAGAAATTACAGTTGTATTGCGCTCATCTTATAGTAATCTTTTGCAATTGTAATAAACTTTGTCACGCTTTCTCTGTTATCATCTTTACGAGATGCAAGAACACAGGAAATTGATTCGTCCGTCTCAAATGGAGTCCATTCAAATTCTCCAGAGTGGTCATTACAGAAGCCGGGTACAAGACCAATCCCCATACCTGCAGCAATGAAGGTCATGGTGGTATCATTATCTACGCTGTTAATCGTGTTGATTTTTGTCTGGGCGATGAACTGGTTCTGGACTTTTTGCAATTCCATAGGAGAAGCGTTTCCAATAATTAAAGTTCGATTACTAAGATCTGTTGGTGTTACTTTGGTAAGTGACGCCAATGGATCTTTTTTTTGCGTTACAAGATAGATACCACTTTGGAAAAGCGGGTGAAGATTCAGGTGAGGAATACGACAAAGATGCGTTTCGAGTCCCCAGGCAATATCAATATCTCCACGCAGCAGATCATCAATTCGGCTGTTGCCATAGATGTATTTGACTGTAAGTGAAACAGTAGGGTTTTCATTCTGAAACTGACGCATGATATGAGGCAGAAAATAGACAGCACTTCTTAGCGGGACTGCGACACTTAGGGACTCTTTATATACAGAATTATAATTTTGAGCATGCTCAATTGCATTTTCCATATCCTGGCGTATGCGTTGAAGCTCTTTACAGAAGAAAGCACCGGCGGGAGTGAGCGTTGCACCCTTGCCAGAACGGTAAAAAATAGGGAATCCGATTTCTTCTTCCAATGTCTGTATCTGATATGTGAGGGAAGGCTGGCTTGTAAATAAATTTTCCGCAGCTCTACGAAAGTTAAGCGTATGAGAGAGTTCGATTGCACAATCTATTTGTTTAGACGTCATTGATATTCTCCTTCGATGATAAAAAAAATCTATCAGCTATAAGATTATTTGATTGGATATTTTACTTGCGTGTCTTTATTATATGGTTAGAGCAAGAGAAAATCAAGAATCTTACAAAACAAGGAGGCTAAATCCTCTCTCGTCCAGGGGGACAAATTCTGCTTCGCAGAATTAGATTTTGCTTCGCAAAACAAGGAGGATTGTTATGACAAATCAGGAAATGATGGACAGATTAGAATTAAGAGAGTTAGTAGATATTTTTGCAAATCTTGCAGATGAGAAAGATGCAAAAAGCCAGGGAGATTTATTTTTGGAAGACGGCAAATTGGAATTTCAGATGGGATATGATGGTGAAATAAATAATATTGTTGGAAGAGAAGCACTTGTCGCAGCTTTTACAGCAACCATCGAGCCTTGCATTTCTGTATATCACTTAAATGGTCAGCACACAGTAGAAATCAATGGAGATGAGGCGACAGGAACAGCATATTGTCAGGCGACCCTGGTTAACGATGTAGAGGGAAAAAGCATTGTCACAGTGAATGATGTTCGCTATGCGGATGAGTATGAAAAAAAAGATGGAAAATGGTATATCAAAAAGAGAAGAACCACATTTCTTATTTCAGAAAAACATGAATTGAATGCGTAAATGGAGGGAATGAAGATGGCAGATAAGATATTGATTGCATATTTTTCTCATCCGGGACAGAGTTATGTCGGTAAGAAAATTGTGAATTTAGAAGTGGGAAATACCAAAGTAGCAGTGTCCATGATAAAAAATATATTGATGCAGATACCTTTTATATTGAAACAAAAAAGACCTATCCAGATGATCATATGGAACTGATCAATATTGCAAAAGAAGAGTTGAACCGAAATGACAGACCAGAACTGAAAGGAAATGTCTCCAATATGCAGGACTATGACACAGTGATCCTGGCATATCCGAACTGGTGGAATACCTGTCCGACAGCTGTTTTTACTTTTTTAGAGAGTTATGATTTTGCTGGCAAGACAATTATTCCATTTTGTACCAATGAGGGTAGTGGAATCGGAAACAGTGTCGCAGATATTAGGAAAGAATGTAGAAATGCAGAGGTAAGAGACGGATTTGCAATGATTGGTGGTCAGGTGAAAAATTCGGAAACAAAAATTAGGCAGTGGTTAGGACAACAAGGATTGCTATAGTCAATTACCGTGAGGAAAATGAGATGGAAGAAAAAAATGTTTTCATATCAATCACACAGAACCGGAGATGGAGAAAATCACACCTATGGTAGAGGAATTGTTTGAAAAAGCAGAGGGAGAGATTCCTGCAATGATTCCACCGTTTGAAGTTGATTTTGCAAAACAGTTTATATTTGGAAGTGGAGTATTCTTTAATCATAGTTTTACAGCCATGTCAGCAGGCGGGATACAGATTGATGACAATGTACAGATTGGACCAAATTGCACAATTGTAACAACAAATCATGATTTCAATGCACGATATACACTTTGCTGCAAAGGTGTACATATCAAGAAAAATGCGTGGCTTGGTGCATGTGTCACGATTATGCCGAGAGTGACGGTTGGAGAAAATGCTGTGATAGCAGGTGGTTCAGTGGTAACAAAAGATGTACCGGATAATACTGTAGTTGGTAGAAATCCAGCGAAAGTTATCAAACATTTATAACAGAATCTATGAAAATTTGAGTAAGGAGTTATCGATTATATTTGCTAAAAATCAGAAATGACGAAAGCAGGAAAGAAGGAGATTATGGCAAATCAAACCTATATTACATTAAACAATGGATGCAAAATTCCACAATTTGGACTTGGCGTTTACATGGTACCAGCTGCTGAAACGAAAAAGAATTGTCTTGATGCTTTTGCATTAGGATATCGTCATATTGATACTGCACATGCATATCAGAATGAGTGTGAGGTAGGAGCTGCTGTGAAGGAAAGCGGTATTCCAAGGGAAGAAATCTGGATTACAAGTAAGCTCTGGCCAAGCGAATACGGTGAACAGGCGTCTGCAGAGGGAATTGATAAGATGTTAGCAAGACTTGATGTAGACTATATTGATCTACTTTTACTTCATCAGCAGTTTGGCGATTACATTGGAGCATATAAAGCAATGGAAAAGGCAGTGCGTGATGGTAAAGCGCGCAGTATTGGACTTAGTAACTTTGAGTCAGAAAGACTGGAAGAAGTTCTTAGTATTGCAACCATTCAACCAGCAGTTCTTCAGGTAGAATGCCATCCTTATTATGCACAGGGCGAATTAAAGAAAAGAATTGCAGATGCAGGAACTGTGATTGAGTGCTGGTATCCATTAGGACATGGTGATTCAGACTTAATGAATGAACCAGCCTTTACGGAACTTGCGAAGAAATATAATAAGACAAATGCACAGATTATTCTTAGATGGCATATTCAGGAAGGAAATATTATCTTTCCGAAATCAACCAATCCGGAGCATTTGAAAGCAAATATCGATATCTTTGATTTTGAGCTTACAGAAGCTGAAATGGCAGAGATAAAAAAATTAGATAATGGTCAGAGATTCTTCACCCTTGGACTCGCAGAGCAGGAAGCAAGTTTGGGGGCATGGCAGCCGGAAGATTAATTGACATACAGCAGACCCGATGGAAACAGTGAAGATTTTACCGGGTCATGCTGTAAATGGAAGGGAGAAATTCTTGAAAAAAATAGTAACGATATTATCACTTGGTATATCGATTTTAGCTTTAGTCGGATGTGGAAATGCGAGAAAAACTTTAGTAGATGAAACATCAGAAGAAGTGACAACGGAAGAGGAAGAGGCAGAGAATCAAGTTCAGAGCGAACAGTCAGGAGAAACAGAAATGGAATCATACAATTTCTCGGAATTTACAAATGTTGAGATAACAGGAGCGGATCTTTCTGATTTTAATGAGGAAGAATTGGCAGTTTTATATCAGCAGGCAAGATATTGTCAGGCAATGACAGAAGTGGATACAGATACGATGCGGGAAATGGTTCCGGAGGATGCGGTTTTCACGCATATGAGCGGAAGACAGCAGACGAGAGAAGAATATTTCGCAGATATTGAAAATGGAGCATTACAATATTTCACAATAGGTATTGATGAACCTGAAATTGAAATTAACGGTGATGAAGCCACACTTACCTATACATCAGTGTTAAATGCTAACGCATATGGAGCGAGGGGCACATATCATATGCCCGGAACACATTTGTACAAATTGGTAGATGGTGTATGGACGTCAGCAAACGGATTGGAGGAATAAGAAAGATGAAGAAAATCAAATTATTAGGAATGGTACTGGCAATGGTGCTTACATTATCAGCATGTGGCAGTACAAGTCAAAATGTGGATACAACAAAACAGGAAAATGAGCAGACGATAGTATCGCCTGAAGCATCTGAGAGTACAAATTCTACAGAAGTGGTAGACAACGAAACCAGTGCAACGGAAGATAACACTTTTGGAAGTAATGTATTAGTAGCAGTTTTTTCAAGAACTGGAGAAAACTATCAGGTTGGGGTTATTGAAAAAGGAAATACCATGATTGTTGCAGAGATGGTTCAGGAAGGAACAGGAGCAGATCTGTTTGAAATTAAGCCGAAAACCCCATACCCGGATGCTTATGATGAAATGCTTGATGTAGCGACAGCGGAACAGAGCAGCGATGCACGGCCTGCTATGCTTGAGCCGATAGATAGCATTGAACAGTATGACACAATTTTCGTGGGTTATCCGATCTGGTGGGGAAACATGCCTAATATCGTGAAGACATTTCTGGAAAGTTATGATTTCACTGGAAAGACTGTCATTCCATTCAGTACCCATGCAGGTTCAGGGTTAGCAGGAACTGGATCGACGATTGAGGATATGCTTCCGGATGCAACCTTGATGGACGGTTTTGCCATATCAGGTCAGACAGCACAGGAAAATCCAGATAGTGCAAGAGAAATGGTAGATGAATGGCTAGAAGATAACGGATTCTAAAGTTGACTGGCAAAGTGAAATTTGAAGTAGACATTGGAATTTGAAGGAAGGGATGAATCAATAGTGAAAAAAGATGTAATGATTGTAACCGGAGCTGGACAGATCAGCATGGCGATTGCCAGAAGGATGGGATATGGCAAGAAAATTGTCATGGGTAATAAGAATATTCAGAATGCAAGAGCAATCGCTGAAACTATGAACAACGTAGGTTTCGATGTAGAGCCTATGGAGATGGATCTGTCTTCCAGAGATTCCATCAAGAGCCTGATTGCAAAGGCCTTAGAGTATGGAGAAATTACAATGATGGTAAATGGTGCAGGTGTATCTCCAAGCCAGGCACCAATCGAAGCAATCTTGAAGGTTGACTTATATGGAACCGCTGTATTATTAGAAGAAGTTGGTAAGGTAATTGCAGAAGGTGGCTGTGGAGTGACGATTTCCAGTCAGTTCGGATGGAGAATGCCGCAACTATCGGCAGAAGAAGATGATCTTCTTGCAACGACCAAGGCAGACGAACTTCTCAATCTGGAAATATTGAAACCAGAGAATATCAAAGATACACTTCATGCATACCAGATGGCGAAACGCTGCAATGAAAAACGTGTTATGGCACAGTCCGTGGAATGGGGAAAACGTGGAGCCCGTCTGAATGATATCGCACCAGGAATTATTGTGACACCTCTTGCAATCGATGAATTCAATGGATCACGTGGAGGGTTCTACAAAAATATGTTTGCAAAATGTCCGGCAGGACGTCCGGGCACAGCAGATGAAGTTGCAAATGTGGCAGAACTCTTAATGAGCGATAAAGGAGCTTTCATCACGGGATCAACATTCCTGATTGATGGAGGAGCAACCTCATCTTATTATTATGGGCCATTAAAACCAGAGATATAGGTGAAAGTATATTCAAATACGATTTCTTGGGAATTGTATTTGGATGAAGCGGTTTGTTTTCTACGTCATTGGATGGAAGCTGAGGGGAGTATGCAGTGTCTTTCCTGCCTCTTGAAAAACGTCAGCACTTGCAAAAACAGAGGGTACGTATGCACCGTCAATGACGAGTTCATACGTACCCTCTGTTTTTGCTTAGTACTGTTACGTTTTTCACGAAGCGAGAGCGCGGCAGGAAAGGCACTGCATACTCCCCATCAGCGGTCTCCACTAGGAACATCCCAAAAAACAATCCTATTCTCCCCAGTCCCTAGCGATTGAGAAATTCCAAAAACTTCACCGCTTCTTCGGTGCGCCCTGAATGCAGCATCACCCCGAAAATGGCTTCACCATCTCCACCGTCCGCAGTAGGATAGAGATAGCAGCTTTTAAGCAATGCAGCTCCTGTAATATAAATCCCGGTAGCTTCCCCGGTCTTTTCATCATAATAGAGATTATCTTTATATTGTTCCATCAGATCATCAGGCAGATAGCTTGCAGGATCTGCGTAGGCTTCATTTTCACTGTAGCTCTGAAAAGAGACAGGATCACATACCATAACATCCAGTTCTCCGGTTTGTGCCATGGCTACGATTTTCATGGAGGTGTTGTAATCATATTCAGATTCCATTGTCGGATCCATGGAACTGCAGCTGATGGAGCAGCGGTAGTGTTTCGTATCCAGATTCAGCTCGTCGGCAAAGGCTTCAGAGAGCAGCTCTTCTGCAGCAGGGGAACCACCGCTATTTAAGAAGATAGCGCCGAAGGCGTCGCCCTTTTTGGTTACAAAGGTGAAGATCAGGTAGGAAAGACCAATTACTACCAGTAGTGGCAAGATGACCCACCATTTATAATATTCCCAGAAATAAGCGATTTTTTCTTTAGAGGAGCGATTTTTCATTTTATCTCGTTGTTCTTTTAAATCATTTCGGATTGCCATGGTTATAAGGATCCCTTCTATTTATAATGTTACATATAAGTGGTTGAATATTTTGAATTATAGCTTTTATTTTATAGGAAATAAGGACATGTGTCCATAGGTGATAAGAGCGTTAGTTTACTTTAGAATTTTTACAATAAACGATATTGAGAAAACGTAGTTTCCATGTTATGTTAAATACAAGCAAATACATTTCTAAAGATTCTAAATCCAATGAACTAAAAGTTCTATTGAATCCTATCATGCGAATTCTTCGCGGTCTTTGCTTATCACATTTTAATTTTATAAGCAGGGACGAAGAAAAGCAGGCAGGATAAGGTATACGATGATTCTGCTCTTGTAAAGCGTCCCGAAATACGAAAGGAGGTTTTACATATGAGTAAGATCATTGCAGAAGTAACACGTAAACCCAGGGAAAACACTGTGGATCACCTGAAGCAGGAGGGAGAAAAGGATACTGCTGTACGGCTGATTGTGGATTATGCTTTTAAGGAAAGTAAAGCATTCTTCGAATGCTTCTGAAAAAGCCCATTGCTTTAAAAGGTTTACTGGCAGCTATTTTAGGCATCAAGGGAGAGGATATTACTGAAATCCGATATCTGGACACAAATACCTTAAAAGAAACACCGGATGATAAACTTTCCATTCTGGATTTGTTCATAGAATTACAGGATGGGAACAGATATAATCTGGAAATGCAGATGTCATTTTTTGAATACTGGGAGAACAGAACACTGGTAAATATCTTTAGAAAGTTTCTGGAACCCATTAAATCCGGGGATAAAAATGAGAATGATAATTTGCCCAAATGTATCCATATCGGTATTCTGAATTTTATCTGTAAGAAAGAAGAACCGGATTTTTATAATTATTATGAAATATTAAACAGGAAAACAGGACACCTGTATTCTGACCGGGTTGCATTTCACATGATCGAACTGCCAAAGCTCATTACAGCGACAGAGGAAGAGAAGCG
>JAQUUX010000074.1 GCA_028693705.1 Lachnospiraceae bacterium
AAATATCCATATATCCATGATTATAGGCCATGGGGAATGACACAGACAAGAAAGCTATTCTATAAAAAAAGAAAAAGTAAGAAAAAGCGAGTTAACAAGAGAAAAAATAAGATTAATATGGGAGGTATTTATATATGGAAACAGTTTTTTCAGCAATTAACAGTATTTTTGCATTTATTACCCCAGTATCGGATTTTTTGTGGGATTTTCCTACCAACATGGATTGGTATTCTAATATTCCCATTCTTGGAAATTTCTCATTGGCAATTATTTTACTGGTGGGTTCCGGTATATTCTTTTCCTGTAAGCTGGGATTTACTCAGGTAACCCAGTTTAAGAGCGGATTACAGACATTGACAGAAAAGCGTACTGTGACAACCGGTATTTCTCCGCTGGCAGCTTTTTTCTTAAGTACGGCTATGCGTGTAGGACCCGGTAATATCATCGGTGTAACAGGAGCGATTGCGGCAGGTGGTCCGGGAGCTTTATTCTGGATGTGGCTGTCCGCCTTCTTTGGTATGGCAACGGCTTATATGGAGGCAACTCTGGCTCAGATCTTTAAAGAAAAAAAGGATGATGAGTTTGTTGGCGGCTTTCCTTTCTACGGCAGAAAATTACTGGGTAACAAGGTCTGGATCGGTATTGCACTGTCCATACTCTATATTCTGTATGCATATTGCTGTCTGCCGGCACAGGGCTTCAATGTGGTATCATCTATTGGAACCATGGCAGGTATTGTAACCGGTACAACTCTTGCAAGCGATTCCATGTTTTATTATGTTGTAGGGATTATAATTATTATAATAACAGCCGTTATTGTATTCGGCGGTATTCGTAAAGTAACCAAAATCACTGATCGTATGGTTCCAATTATGGCAGTTGTATACATTGCCACTGTGGTAGTCCTGATCGTGGTGAATTTTAACAGGATTCCATATTTCTTTACCGCGGTATTTGGCGGTGCATTTAAGCCGGAAGCATTCTTTGGCGGTGTATTTGGAACCGTATTGGCACAGGGGGTAAAACGTGGTCTGATGAGTAATGAAGCCGGACAGGGTACCATTACCATGTCGGCAGCATCCTCTGATGCAAAACACCCGTGCGATCAGGGTAATATTGCTTCTATCGGTGTTTTTCTGGATACTATAGTAATCTGTACATTGACCGGTTTTGTAGTTATCATGGCACAGTGTTGGAATGGTGCTGAAGCGGCAGCCTGGTCTGAAATGGATCGTTTACCGAAGTTTACAGCATCCATCGCGGAGCTCACTCCGGGAACAGCTTTTAACGGTATTGTTACTTTCCTGGTAACTTTATGTTTCTGTCTGTTTGCATTTACCTGTTTGCTTGGTATGATCAGCTTTTCAGAAATTGCAGCAAACCGTATCAGCAAGAGTAAAACTTTGCTGAATAGTGTTCGTATCGTTGGTCTGGGTATTGCACTGTTTGGTATTGTCTGCAATATAGCAGGTCTGGATCTGGGAAATTTATGGGCATTTTCAGATCTCGGAAACATTATTATTGTATATTTCAATATTCCAATTGTTTATGTGGGCGCCAAATACGTGTTCCGTGCAACCAGACATTATAAAAAGCATGACGGTACACCATTCACCTCTGCTGTCATTGGCAGGGACGATTGCACCTACTGGGATGATAAGGCGAAGGAAAAATAGGCAGATAGCATTGCTTTCGAGAGGCGCTAGCGATAAAATGAAACTATAGGTATCGATAGTTCAGATTATTTAAGCAAAGCCTCGAAAGGAAACGCCTATGAGCCACAAAAGAAAAAGTGAAACTGGAAAAAAGAGAATTTCAGCGCTGATTATATTAAGCCTGTTATTTTTAATGAATAGTATGCCAGCCTTGGCAAGGGAAGAAACTCCGGAGGAGCCTCCTGTCAGGGTTGGTTTTTTTGAGTTTGCAGGATATCATAATCAGGATGAAAGCGGCAAGAGAAGTGGATACGGCTATGAATATCTGCAGCAGATGGCACGTTATACCGGCTGGACTTATGAATATGTAGGATATGATAAGAGCTGGAGTGAGGCACAGAAGATGCTGGAAAACGGCGAAATCGATATTCTGACCTCTGCTCAGAAAACGGAGGAGAGAGAGAAGATTTTCGACTTCTCTGATGATCCGATCGGTTATAGCAGTACAATCTTTACCATTAAGGCTGGAAATGATAAATATACAATTGATGATTTCGAGACTTTTGAAGGAATCAGAGTTGGTATGATTGAGGGAAACAGCCGAAACAAAAGTTTTGATGTATTCGCCAAAGAAAAAGGGTTTTCCTATGTGCCTGTTATGTTTAGTGATAATAACAGTCTGGTAACAGCACTTCAGGATGAGAGTATTGATGCCATTGTAACCAGTAGTCTTCGAGTAACCAATGGGGAATGGGTGGTGTCTCAGTTTGAATTTTCACCATATTATGTCTGTGTGAAAAAAGGTAATCAAGAACTGCTGAAACAGGTTAATGATGCTATTGGAAAGATCAATCAGGATAATCCCAGCTTACAGAATGAATTGGAGAATAAATACTACAGTGTGGATTCCGGTGGTGAAATTGCTTTTACCGGAGAGGAAAGACGCTATATTGCAGACTATGTTTCCAGTGGAAAGAAACTGAAAGTAATGATTAACCCGGATAGAAAACCACTGGCCTATTATGAAAACGGAGAGCTTGCCGGTATCTTTGGGGAAGTAGCAAAAACAGTATTAGAGCGTACGGGGCTGCCCTACGAGGTGATTCCCGTATCCAGTAGAGAAGAATATAAAGCATACAGGGAACAGCATAAAGTAGACCTGTGCATGGATATGCGGTTTGATTTTGACTGGGCTGAAAAACAGGGATATCGTTTGACAGACAGTTATTACAGTGCTACTATTTCACGAGTTACGCGAAGAAATTTTGAAGGTTCGGTAAATAGTATTGCAGCTATTACCAATTCAGACATTGCTTCAGAGGTTCGGAATCTTTTCTATGGAGATGCGGAGATCAGCTATTATCCGACAGGCGATCAGTGTGTTCAGGCGGTTCGTGACGGGGAGCAGGACGCAGCTTTTCTGTATACTTATGCAGCAGAGCGATTTTTGGATGAAGATATTACACATCAGCTGACAGCGGCTTTTATGCCTGATTTTACCACTGATTTTTGTATGGGAGTAGGAGATACCGAGGATACACTTCTTTTTTCCATTATCAACAAAAGTGTGGAAAGTATTGACAATAACTGGCTTGATGAGACTACTACAGCATATACGGATATTAATAATGACAGAGTTACTTTAATGGAATTGGTCTACAATCACCCGATGACTGCAATTATGGCAATTGTCATATTCCTGATATTGGCAGGGGCGGTCGTACTATTGCTCGTAAGACAGTCAGCACACCGGAAAACAGAAGAACAAAGCAAAGAGATCAAACGATTGTTTAGCTATGTCTGCAGTGCCAACGAGAGTGTTATGGAGATAAATCTCCAGGCGATGACCAAAAAGGAATATCAGCTGGAAGAAAATGAACTAAGAATCGTAGAAAGTCCTTATAAAACTGCAGATAATTATGGTCAGTTCATGAATCAGCAGGATTATCAGGATATCTCTGAAAGGCTTTCTCTGGAACAGCTGGATCAGATCATCAGGCAGGGAAAAGAGTATGTATTTGAGGCAAGGGGAAAAGGAAAATCCGGGGAGAAACAATGGTATATTTATACCATTCACGGCCTGGAACCGGATGCAACTCATCCTTGTAATTTCATGTTGTTTAAACGCAATATTAATGAACTGAAGGAGAAAGAAGAAGAGGGCAGAACGGCTTTGATGGATGCTTTGCAGGTGGCCAAAGAAGCAAGCGATGCCAAAGGCAGTTTTATGTCCCGTATGTCCCATGAGATCAGGACGCCTTTAAATGCGGTAATCGGTTATCTTACTTTGATGAAAGACTGTCTGCAGAATGCAGAGAAGATTAATGATTATATTACAAAATCCCAAAGTGCAGCCAGACATCTGCTGAATATAATCAATGATGTGCTGGATATCTCAGCCATTGAAAGCGGCAAGATTAAAATTGCTTCTGAAAAGTTTGACTTAAAGGAATTATTATCTACCATATCATTAATGTTTTATAATCAGGCCAAGGCTAAGGATGTGAACTTCAAGGTGGAGATCCTTGAAATGACAGAGGAGCTGGTAATCGGAGATCAGCTGCGTCTAAACCAGATTTTGATGAATCTTCTTTCTAATGCCATGAAATTCACACCTGCCGGGGGAAATATCACTGTCACGGTGACTCAGCTGCAGGCGAATGAGGAAGAGGTACGGTTCCGGTTTGTTGTATCTGACACGGGAATTGGTATGAGCAAGGAATCTATGAAACGTATCTTCAATCCTTTTGAGCAGGAAAAGGCTGAGACGGCGAGAAAATATGGAGGCTCAGGTCTTGGGCTTTCTATAACAGGTAATCTGATTACCATGATGCAGGGCAGTATTGAAGTGGATAGCAAAGAGGGTAAGGGTACCACCTTTACGATTCATCTGGTATTTAAAAAGGCACCACAGGATACGGGCAAAAATCAACAGGGAACTGATTTGAAGAAGATCAGGGCATTAATCGTAGATGATGAGAGCCGTTCCTGTGATTATATGAAGGCTTTGTTAAAACGGTGCCACGTAAAAAGTGATGTAGTCTTAAGCGGAGAGGAAGCAATCAGGCAGATCTTGAAGCGTGAGGGTACGGATTACGAGTATGATATGTGTCTCATGGATTGGAATATGCCGGGGATGAACGGTGTGGAAACTGCAAAACAGATCCGCGAAAAATGTGGTAAGAATATGCCGATTATCATTGCCAGTGCCTATGATATTAATGAGATCAGGGATTCTACACTGGAAGCAGGTGTGAGCAGGCTGATTTCCAAGCCTTTATTCCAGTCTTCCATGTTTGATCTTCTGGTGGATACCTTTGGAAAATACAGTCCGGATATGGATCCTGAGAAAGTAGTCAGAAAAGCTGATTTTACAGGCATTCGAGTGCTGTTGGCTGAAGATAATGATATGAACCGTGAAATCGCAGTTTCTATTTTGACCAAGAGTGGTCTGGTGGTAGATACGGCGGTGGATGGAAAAGATGCGTTGGATAAATTTATACAGTCCGAAAAGGATACATACCAATTGATCCTGATGGATGTGCAGATGCCGATTATGGATGGGTATGAAGCTACCAGAGCAATTCGCAGTTCGACACATTTACAGGCAAAGAGCATTCCGATTCTGGCCATGACTGCAAATGCGTTTACAGAGGATGTAACAGCAGCGTTGGCAAGTGGCATGGATGATCATATTGCAAAGCCTGTGGATTATGATAAATTGTCGGTAATGCTGCAAAAATATTTGAAGGAGTCTTAGAATTTTATGAATCATGATATGACAACGGGAAAGCCGATTTCCCTGATTATCCGGTTTATGATACCGGTGTATTTGGGGAGTTTATTCCAGCAGTTTTACAATCTGGCAGATTCAGTAATTGCAGGCAGGTTTATTGGGGTAAATGCATTGGCCGCTATTGGCAGCACAACTTCCCTGATCTTTCTGGTTATCGGCTGGCTGAATGGTCTGACCAGTGGATTTGCCATTTTGGTTGCTCAGAGCTATGGCGCAAAGGATTATAAAAGGATGCGGCATTATCTGGCAATGTCTATTTATCTATGCCTTGGAATGGTGGTGGTAATGACTACCTTGCTGGAGATTTTTAATATACCTATCCTACAGATGATGAATACACCGGCAGATATTATGGCTGACGTAGCAGCGTATATGAGAGTAATCTATGCAGGCCTGATCGTTACTGCAGCGTATAACGGGTTCTCTGCTGTACTTCGTGCCATAGGCGACAGTAAGTCACCACTTTATTTCCTTATGATCTCAGCAGTGATTAATGTGGTGCTGGATGTGGTCTTTGTGGTATATTTCCATGCAGGTGTTGTGGGCTGCGGATATGCTACGGTAATTGCACAGGGTATTTCGGCGTTACTATGTTTGATTTATATCATAAAAAATAATGATATTTTAAAAATAACAAAGGCTGATATGCCATTTTCCTTTGACAGTATGTTTAAGATGCTCGGGCTGGGTGTGCCTATGGCACTTCAGTTTTCTATTACAGCGATTGGCACGGTTATTGTTCAGGGAGCTATTAATATTTATGGAGCTGTTTATATTGCCGGTTTTTCGGCAGCAGGAAAAGTGCAGAACATTGTAATGACTGTTTTTATTTCCTTTGGTGCCACTATTGCGACTTATGTGGGACAAAACAGGGGTGCAGGCAAAATGGATCGCGTCAGGGAAGGCGTAAAGGTTACACAGTGGCTACTCCTTGGCAGCAGCCTGGTGATTGCGGTATTTATTACGCTTTGCGGAGTTCCGCTTGCCAGCCTGTTTGTGGGGGAAGGAGATCCGGGAGTATTAGAGGCAGCAGGCATCTATTATCGTACCGTAACATGGTGCTATCCGTTTTTGGCCAGTATTTTCTTGTACCGTAATGCTTTGCAGGGTTTGGGATACGGATTGGTGCCCATGCTGGGCGGTGTGTTTGAACTGGTAGCGCGATTTGGTGTGGTAGCATTGTTAAACGGAAGAGGCGGCTATCAGGGTGTCTGCTTCTCTGATCCGGCAGCCTGGCTGTTTGCACTGATCCCTATTGTGCCTTATTACTATTGGAAGAGAAAGCAACTGCGGGATAGGGTTTCAGAAACTTAAGTTGATAGATTAAGGTAGCAAATAAGCTGAAAAAATGATATGATGAAACACAGGAATGCAATCATGAGATTGCAGAAAGAAGTGCGGGAAGATTTTCTTAAGAGAAGGAGCAGAACGTGAAAAAACAACGTGGTAAGAGACAGGGCAGTATATTGACAAAATTGGTATGGACGATACTTCCATTAATGGCGGCAGCAGTTTTGATTATCATGGGCGTTAATTTCTTTACCATGAGAAATATTATGACAAATTCCGCTTACCAGAATCTGGAAAGTGAATCCAATGCAAATGTAAAAACGATTGAAAGCTGGGCGGACTCCATTATTTCAGCGTTGGATGCAGTGCAGAACACATTGGAAACGGTTCCTTTTTCTTCAGAAACAGCAGAACTCGGTTTCCTGGAAACTACAATGAATTTAAATGCAAGTGCACCAAACGGTGTTTATGAAGGTGATGCAGCAGAACTTTATCTGGATGGATCCGGATGGGTACCGGGAGCTGATTATGTGGTAACAGAAAGAGACTGGTATAAAGAAGGTCTGACCCATGATACATTTGCTTTTGGAGAACCGTATATGGATGCAGACACCGGTAGTTTTGTAGTTAGTGCCAGTGCACTGATTGACAGAAGTGGTGCGAAGCAGCTGGTTGCGGCAACAGATGTTCAGCTGGATACAATTACAGATGAAGTTGCGTCAATTCAGGTTATGGATGCGGAAACAGGATATGCGTTTCTGGTGGATTCCAGCAGCAGTGTGATCCTGGCGCATCATGATCCGGCATTCAATGCCGGCGCGATTTCAATGTCTGACAGCGATCCATTATTGTCTGAAGTAGCCGGTTTGATTGCTTCTAAGAATATGGGGACACATGTGATTCAGGAGGGTAAGGTTCCATATCTGGTAAATTTGGAGGAAGTACATGGCACAGACTGGGTACTGGCATCCTGTGTTTCCGAAAATGAAGTGTTGGAAGAACTGCATAGAATGCAGATGATTTATCTTATTCTGGCAGTTGCAGTTATTCTGCTTGCAGGATTGATCATTAGAAAAGTATTAAAGGTTACTATTGCACCGATAAAAGATCTGACCAGTGCGCTGGTTACGATTACCGATGGTGACTTTACAATTGATGTAACACCTAAGGGTAATGATGAAATAACTGTCATGAGTAAAGCATTGCAGGAATATATCACTATTATGAACCAGGTAATCTCAGATATTCGTTCCATTGCAGTGCAGTTAGATGATAAAGCAAGTATCAGTAAGTCTTCTTCAATGACATTAAGTTCCACATCCGAGGATCAGTCACAATCTATGGCAGATATGCAGCAGACTATTGAACAGCTGGCAAATTCTGTAACAGAACTGGCACAGAATGCAACAACTCTTGCGGAAGTAGTAGATACTACAAATGATCACGGTAATGAAGCAAATGAAAAGATTCAGGGGACAGTAGAAGTAACAGATAAGGGCTATGAAGAAATGAAGCAGGTACGGACTACCATGCGTGGCATTGTAGCAGCTATCAGTGAATTATCCAGAGTAGTAGAAAGTGTCGGTAAATCCACAGAAGAAATTAACGGTATTATCAATATTATTGAAGATATCGCGGCACAGACCAATCTGTTATCTTTGAATGCGTCCATCGAAGCTGCCCGCGCCGGAGAAGCCGGCAGAGGATTTGCTGTTGTAGCAGGTGAGATTGGTCATCTGGCAGAAGTCAGTGCTACTTCAACACATCAGATTGGTGACATTATCGGTAATATCAGCAGTCAGGTAAATGATATGGTAGAAAAGACCAGGACTAGTGTAACAGCAATAGAAGAGAACTCTGTTTCTATCGATTCAGCATGTGAACATTTTGACAATATACATAGAGATATTACTTACACCAGTGAGCTAATTGGATCTATGATTAAGGAAATTGCACAGGTAGATGAGGTAGCAACCAATATGGCAGCCATCTCAGAGGAACAGTCTGCCAGTGCAGAGGAGATACTGGCAACCATCGAAGTACTGACGACAACGTCTACACAGGTTGCACAGGAAAGCCATCAGGTGGAGGAATGTGCAGAAATTGTTACCGATGCATCCTTTGCTTTGAATGAGCATATGCGAAAATTTAAAATAGATTGAGGTAACGCTCAATAAAAGTTAGTGAGGAGAATATGAAGTTTTACCGAATGAATAGTAATACCATAAAGTGTTTGATTCCGGTGCAGGATCTGGAAAATCATGGGATCAGCCTGGACGACATGATGGAGAGGAAACCGGAAGCGGTTGATTTTCTACATGAAGTAGTGGATATGGCTGCAGATGCTGTGGGTTTCCAGGAAAAGGATAAATTAACTTCTTTACAGATTGCGGTAGTAAATCAGGATATGATTGTTATGCTGGCATCCGATACAGAACCTTCCTTAAGCGAGGCAGTGAAGACGGTTGTAAGTGAGGCTGAAAGTTTGATTGGTGCTGAGATTAAGGGCAAAGATACTGCAGAGGAAATTGAGGTAACGGCAGAGGAACAAAAAACAGACGATTTTGACGATACAGTAAAAAAAGAGTTACATTATGCTTTTTCATTTGCCAGTATGCGTAATCTGATGCAGTTCGTTTCTTTTCTGCCCTGTATGCATATGGGAGAAAGTGCTTTGTACAGGGAGCGGGACGGCAGCTATGTATTGATCGTATCTGCAAAAGGAGCAGCCCTGACGGATTTTGGAAGTCTGTATTTTCTGGCAAGCGAATATGGCAGGGAGTTATCTAAGAGCCAGGCATTTATCAGTCACATCATGGAACAGAAAGAATGTATCTTTTCGGAACAGGCAGTTGAGAAATTGAAGTTGAATAACAAATAAAGAAGAGCCGTACACCAGGGATTAGATCTCCGGTGATACGGCTCTTTTCATTTGAAAATTATTGCTGCAGGGCACTCATCAGTGTTGGCAGTAACTGTTTCTTTCGAGAGATAACGCCCTTTAGATAAAAGGAATTTTCCCCCGGGGACAGATTAAAGGCATTTTCTACAAGATCGCTGGAACCTTGTCCCACAAAGAGTAATTCAGTTGCTTCATTGATGATGTCGGTAAGCATAAAGAAAATCATGTTTACATTTAAGTCTTCCAGTGCCTGATGAAGGTAAGGAATCAGACGTTCTTTGATCTCACTTAATTCATCACTGGACATAGCATTGATCTGTCCTACACCAAAGGCTGTATCATTAATTGCAAATTTCTTGAAATCCTGATAGAAGATTTCAGAAGGTGTTTTGCTCTTTAAATTACTACCGGCGTTGAACATTTCTCTTGCAAATTCCTCGACCTGAATACCGGCTATTTCAGCCAGTTTTTCGGCAGCTGTTTTATCCAGTTCAGTACAGGTAGGTGAACGGTACATCAGTGTATCTGATAAAATGGCAGAACAAAGAAGAGCAGCGGTTACTTTGTCAATTTTTACTTTGTTCTCCTGATACATCTGATAGATAATAGTTGCAGTACAGCCAAGCGGCTGGTTTCTAAAGAAGACAGGAGATATGGTCTCTAAGCTGCCAAGTCTGTGATGATCGATGATCTCTAAAATATCGGCATCTTCCACACCTTCAATAGCCTGTGTCTTTTCGTTATGATCTACCAGAATAATTTGTTTTTTTGTCATATTTAACAGATTTCTACGAGATACCATACCAACATATTTTCCCTTCTTATCCAGAATAGGAAAATCACGATGACGTTTCTTTGCCATGACTTCACGAATGGTATCTACAAAATCATCTTCATGGAAAGTGATCAGATTGTTCTTCTGCATGAAAAAGGAGATGGGCATACTCTGGTTGATCAGACGTGCCACCGTATAGGTATCGTGGGGAGTGCTGATCACAGTACAGCCACGTTCTTCTGCAAGTTTTTTAATGGTAAGGGATACCGTAGCACCTTCACAGACGATGATGCAGCCCGCATTCATTTCAATGGCACATAACTGGGATTCATATCGGTTACCTAAGATAACCAGATCATTTTTCTCAATATAGCTCTCCATCAGATCAGGGTTTGCTGCGGCGATCAGTACCTTGCCGGTATCATAAAAACCGTCAATGTCGCCTACGATCATGGTCGCATCCAAAGTTTCCAGAATGTTACGATATCTGGTATGGGCGGTGGAAAGAATTGTGCTGTCATAAACATCCATATAAGAAGTAGCAATATCTCCAATGGTGATGATACCGGTTAAATAATCATCATCAGTAATGGGAAGAGTAACAACATTTAAGTCTTTCATCAAGGTCCATGCTTTTTTTAAAGAAATGCTTTCTGCGACACCTTCTGTTTCGCGGATCTCAATATCTTTTACCTGGGTTCTTACGTCTTTTAAATATGCCGGAGATTTTACATTGAAGCGATCCAGAACAAACTGGGTTTCCTCGTTCAGCAGACCGGCACGGTTTGCTACATATTTATGTCCGGAGCCATTGCTCTGCGCCAGCTTATTTTTCAGATTTGCATAGGCAATAGCGGAACAGATGGAATCGGTATCAGGATTTTTATGTCCGACAACAATTATACTTTTACTTTGATTTCTCATATAACCTCATTTCTATAAAAAAATAACTTTTTAGTGGCTTAGTCTACTTATTTCACTTATAGAATGTACCACAAAAGGTGGTTTATGTAAACATGTTAACCTCAGTGTATCTCCGGAAAAACAAAGTTGGAAATCGGAAAGAAATGCTCTATACTGGAATATATAATATACGAAAATCAGAATAAGATATCCGTAAATGACCTTTGAAATGGAGAACTGATATGTTAGATAAAACAAAATTTATGGCACTGCATTATTATGATTATGGAGATCCTTTCACCGGAAGTTACAGGGGAATGCGTTACCGCCTGGAAAAAATCAAGGGAGAGGCAGAGGGAGAAAGTCTGCTAAAGGGAACTGTCTGGCCGGATCCTTATAATTTCGTTAAAACACCGGAAGATAAAAAAATCAGCCAGACCTTTCCTTTTTCAGAAGAAGGAAAAGATCAGGCTGTTGACTGGTTTGAACAAATGCGAAAAGAACATCATGACATTTATGATACAACCCCGAATATATTAGACGTGGAGCCCATCAAACAGGGATTTTAAATCTTTTGCGGTTCCTGTCAGGGAACCCTGTACCATTTCTTTAGAACCACCGCCCCTGCCATTGAATGCAGTACGAAGTGTGGTGTTAATCTCACGTACATCTATATTGGCAGAGCCAACGATGTATCGGTAGCCGTCTGTATCATTTCCCACAAAGACACCACAGATACCGGAGCATTTTGCTGTGAGCAGGTTTACCAGTTCGCGGTGAGGAATTGCATCCAGGGATGCTTCAAATAAGATGCAGTTCGTTGTATTCTCCGGAATAGCAGCAGCTTTTGAGGCAATTGATTCCCGCTGTAATGCGACTATTTGATTTTTATATGTCTGAATATCACCCAAAAGCTTATCCACTGCGTCAGAAATTGTATCAGTACTGGTTGAAAGCCGGTTAGAAACAGCTAAAACCAGTTCCTGTTTTTTTCTATAATCGGCCATAGCACGTTTACCGCAGAGAAGATGGAGACGAACGCCGCCTTTATAATTTTGCAGCTGAGTAATCTTGATGACACCAATTTCGCCGGTCCGGTGCACATGAGGAGCACAACAGGCGCAGACATCAACTCCCGGAATGGTAACGATACGAACTGCCCCGTTAATTTCGATTTTGCTGCGGTATTCTAACTTTGACAGCTCTTCCTTAGACGGATAAGCTGCTGTGATGGTTAGATTCCGATAAATTGACTGATTAGATTTTGCTTCCAATTCATAAATATCATCCCAGGTCAGCGGGCCATCATAGTCCATGGTCACTTCATTCTGACTCAAATGAAACCCCACATTGTGATAACCAAATGCAGCATTTACAAAACCGGAGAAAATATGCTCGCCGGAGTGCTGCTGCATATTAGAAAAACGTTCTGCCCAGTTGATTTCACCGGCTACCAGTGTACCTTCAGGAATCTGCTGTTCTATGTAGTGATGAATGATCTGATCCTTGATCTGTACATCTAAAACCGGAATAGACTGGATGGTTCCTTTGTCCGGGGTTTGTCCGCCTTCTTCCGGGAAAAAAAGCGTTTGATCCAGTATCAGGTCAAAACGGGAATCATCCACAGGGAGACAAGAGAGAACTGTTCCTTGAAAAGAGGTTTGGTAAGCATCCAGATCGTATAATTTTATGGTCGCGTTCATGAGAACTCCTTTGGTAAACAAATTTTGTTGATTTTATATACTATATAAATAATTTGAAAAATACCTACAGCGGCTGTTCATATCCGCTTGGTGTTGTGTTGTAGTAATAATAGGGATTTGAGGTCCGCGGCATACCGCCATAGCAGCATCCGCCACCGCTGCAGCACAGATTACAAACCAGGTTGGCAATACAAAGTTTTAAACAGAAACTGTTACCATTTAACACAGTGGTGCCATAAGGGGTTCTCCTGGATTCATACCAGCTGCCGCCATATTCAAGCTGCTGTACCAGATTGGCATAGGTACTGTTGCCGGGTTCCATGAAAGCCGCTTTTTTAGCATGTTCCATGGCTGCTACATTATTTCCGAGACCGGAATTAGCCAGGGCACTGTAGTAATACCATTTGGCATTACGCTCAGCCTGGCTCATATTATTCAGTACATTAAGCGCTTCTTTGTAATGTCTGCTGCGGATATAGTTGCCGGCAGCATTTAAGTGAATAGTAGTTTCATCATTGGCCTGGTTATTAGCCTGTCCACCGTCGTAGCTGCCAAAACCGCCAAAGTCACCAAAGCCTCCGAATCCGCCAAAGCCTCCAAAACTACCATAACCTCCGCCATAACTTTGTCCGCCATATCCCTGAGATCCATAACCCTGACCGCCATAACCGTAGGCAGAAGTCCCGCCGTTTTCACGTTCCTTCATGATCTGCTGGTAGGCCTGTTGGACTTGCTTGAATTTTTCCTCTGCCTGAGCAGCATTGGGATTGTTTATGTTAGCATCCGGGTGATATTTTCGACTTAGGGTTCGATAAGCCTTTTTGATTTCTTCTTCGGAAGCATCTCTGGAGATGCCTAATACTTTATACGGATCCATTTCTATTTTCCCCCGGTTTTTTGTTTCGTTCGTTTCTTTTTAGCTCAAAACGTGTCCAAACGCCGGAATACAGTATATTCCGTAGAATTTCCACATTTTGTATAATAGGAAGCAGTTCAAATGCTTTGGAGCATTCAGCCATCATCATCATTAATATTTTTTCACAATAGGAATCAAAATCAGCTTCTTTCCACAGAGGAAGAAGCGCATTGTAATTATTCTTTTTTTCATCCTTTTCCAGATCATCATAAGCATCCATCAGATAGATAAATTTTCCAAGGAAAAATCCCATTCCTCGAAGCGTTTCCTGCCATCCATCTTCTTTACAGACAAATATTTCAGCCATCATGGAACCAAAATAACCTGCTGACTTATCAATGTCTGTTTCCTGCCTCTTTTCACAGGCATGCAACAGTTCCATATTATCACGAATACTGTCTGCTTGTCTTGGGTATTTTGCAGAAACTTCCTTAAAAGCTTTTTTTAAAAGACTGGAAAAACCAAGCCTGGAAAGCTTTCGTTCATCTTCCCAGTCATCTTTACACTTATAATAGGTCAGCAGAATATTCATGTCTGCAGCATATTCTGTAAATTCGTTGGTGTTGGTAAAATGCTTTTCCAGAGGATGGGCGATACAGCGGCATTTATCTTCATGGTTTGCCGGTTCGTACAGACTTGTCAGCAACAAAATCAGAAAGGTCATATCGTAGCTTAAGGTTAATTGTCCCCCAAAACCGTATTTTTTTTTCAAGGACTGGCAAAAGCCACAGTAGTAGGTCTGGTATAATTCGAATTCACGGAATTTCATTTCCGGTTTATTTACAATCACGTAGCCAAACATAGGATCATTCCTTTTGTGTCTAGAATATTAGTATCATAATGAGAGATCAGCTCTTTTTAATAAATTCAGTCCCGCATTTTGGACAGCGAATAGCAATTTTGCCTTTTCCACGAGGAACACGTATTTTTTGGGTGCAGTTCGGGCACTTGTATATATGATACATTTTATGTTCTGCAAATGTTTTCTTTAAGTTTCTTGGTAAAATAGGATTTACTTTATATAAAAACTTACTGCGGTATACCAGGTACTTCTGGTTCATGGCATATTGCTTGGGAATATTTCTGGAAAATATCCGGGTATACACATAGATTAAGAGTACCAAAGACGGCCAGTATAAAATTCTCAAGCGACCGTTAAAGAACATCGATAGAATCATGAGAATGAAAGCAACACCTATCAAGAAACGGGACAATTGATCTGCACCGTAACGTCCCTGCATAAAGTGATAATATTTTTGACGGAAACCGCCTGCTTTATTGTTTTGAAACATGATAAACCTCCAGATTGAAGTGATTTTCTATTTTTTATTACTCTGAAAAATAGTATATAATGATTGTATGACGAAACGATGAAAAATCATAGGAATTAAAAGATAAAAAACTATAAAAAAACAATAAACATGGAAAATGCAGGAAAGGAGAGCTGGATTATGTCGTATTTCACAGATGCACTATCTACCTTTACAAAAGACTTTGCTTATGGTGGTGCGATTCGTCATCTGGTGGACGAAGGGTATGATGTGGACAGGATTATCAGGGAGTTTCATTATCCGATTCCCAGGGAGAATATTGAGAAGATGGTTGCCGACTATCAAAGCAATAAAACTGTAGTTTAGCAACTTGAAAATATAATGTTTATAATGAGACGGCAGTGGTGTGGGTATCTATCCTTCCATTACCGCTCACACGTAAAAAGCCACTAAATCATTCCTTTTAGTTTGCTGTTACT
>JAQUUX010000075.1 GCA_028693705.1 Lachnospiraceae bacterium
TTCCAGCGGGGCTTATTTAAGTGTCTCTACTCTGTTCAACGTCACTCATCATCATTCAGAAAACTGACGGATTGACACTTTAGGAGAAGTTAATCATTTTGAAATAACATTTTGCGGAAACTCAAGGGTAAATATATGAAAATATCAGAAAAATAAAGTAAAAAATAAAATCTGAAAAAATAAAATTAGGATTAAGTTTGCGGAGAATAAGTTGCCAGAAATTAGAGAAAGTATTATACTATCAATAATTTAATGAAGGAGGTACTAATAATGGCAAACTTTACTAAGGATATGACAATTGGTGAAATGATTAGAATAAATCAGAATGTAGTTCCAGTATTGATGGAAGCAGGAATGCATTGCATCGGTTGCCCATCTGCACAGGGTGAATCATTAGAAGAAGCTGCTATGGTGCACGGTTTAGATATCGATACACTGATGACAGCCCTGAATAATATGTAATTTATTGCATTTTGGGAGAAATCCCAACTTATGTGATTCCACAATAAAAGCTGTGAGATAAGTGGCATATGCCTCTTACTTCACAGCTTTTTGTGTTGCTCAGTTTCTAAATGTAATCATGCCAGCTGCATCAACTGCTGCAAGGCATCATCTGTAATGACAGGGGTAAAATGTTCTTCCAGATAAGCAGTTCCTGCAGGAACCTGATGCTCCGGGTGTCCATATTCAGAAAGATTATTACATAATTTATTAAATTGTTCAGTACTCATCGTATCCTTTGCAATTAAAAGAATATATCGGTTAGCAGAAGTATCTTTGTATAAAGTATTGCTGCCAACATTACCTGATTTTATAACGGCTGATAATCGAAGCAAATCACGCATGCTATTAAAAGAAAACATGCGGCAAAGAGAATGGCTATCTTCGATGTCAACAGGATTCTTCTTAGCAGCTGCTTTGCGTTCCTGCATATTGTTCTGTGCCTGTTCAATTGCCTCGGAGAAAGAAGGATTTTCCTTTAGGCGCTTAAAGAGATCCATCACGTCTTCGGTGGAGTCAGAATCTTCATCTGTAATATCGTCATTGTAGTCATCATCGGCATCTTCATCTTTATCATGAACTGAAGGCGCAAATTTTGAAAAACGTGTATCCAGCTCTTCCGGATCATCTACCTTAGTGATGATTAAAACAATACATTCAGAGTTCAAAGGAATAGCTTCTATCATAAGCGGAATATCCTCTGCTTCGAAACCGAACTCAAAGGACGCTTGCTGCATCATGTCACGAAAAAGTGTTTTGGCTTTTTCTGTGCCATATGCGAGTTCGCTGATCTTCAGCTCCCGGTCAGCCAAATCTTCTCTTGTTAAAGTGCAACGAATCTGACGCTCATTTACTTTTTCTATTTTCATATTATCACATCCTTACTGTAAGATACTGTTAAAGGACTGTATCGGTTCCCAGAAGTATGATAATTCCTGGAATTAAAAGTATCTTATACTTTATAAAAACTCAAGTCAATAGCAGTAGTTTGATGTTTAAGAAAATTTTAGAAATTTGTATTATTTTGTTGAAAGAAAATAGATTATATATTATAATCCACTCATGAGGTGCCAATATTAGTCTGTATCAGACTGGAGGCATAATCTTTCTATATTATAATATCAAATCATATATAAGATCATAAACAAAATATGGAAATTCATACTTTGAATTTTCCATCTACACCCCGAATAAGGGGTTGTCTTACAGGCTTATGTGCCTAATCAAAGAAATCCAAAACTAATCAAACGTAAAACTAATCCAAAAAAATTCTCGTTACAAATGCAATTATATGATACTGATATTGGCATCTCTAACTATTTTTAGTATGGTCATTTTCATGGAAAACAATTGTTCCTCATATTGAAAAATTTTACAAAAATTTCCGATTCCAAATTTTATATCACGGAACCTTCTTATGGGGGAATCGGAACAAGAATGGAGGTTACTATGGGTAATGAGCATAAAAAAGATGTAAAAATGGCATTAGAAAAAATTTTTGAAAATGGGGTGCGGTTATTCATGGATGGAATGGAATCATCCCCTGACAAAATCGCGGATCATTGTGTCAGCGAAAAAATGAATTATATGCCGGACTATGTGGTAAACGGAGAAGGTATTCTCACAGAAATCCGGTATGATAAAATTTCTTTTGTGTAAGTGAAATCCCGAATCGTAAGCCGGGAAAGGCTGGAGGATAAGATAGAGCACCATAGGAGATGCATACCGGTAGACCCCTCTATGTAATATGTGAAAACTATGGATGAACCTGTCGAAATTGTTGAAATTGGTAATGACGATATAAAAATAGTTTGCTATAATGGGGACAGTCAGAAGGGAGCCAGGTAGAGATGAAGAAAATGATACCGGTATTCGTTGCGATTGTCCTCATTATTATCATAGGAGGCGTTTATGCCGGAAGCCTTGTTTTGGATAAGTACTCTTATTCAAAGGAGCAGGCGGATCTGAACGAATATTTTGAAATAACAGATGAAACAGATGTACCGATTGTATTACAGAATGAACGGATTGAGGAACGGGCAAGACTACAGGACGGAACTTACTATTTTGATTTGGCTACAGTCCAGAAGTATTTGAATGACCGATTCTATTTTGATAAAACAGAAAAATTATTACTCTACATGCTTCCAACGTTTGTAAACAGAGTAGAGTTGAATAGTACAAGCTACGAGACAGAAAGCGGTTCAGAGGATATGGGATTTGTAATTGCTTTTGAAGATCAGGATACCTTGTACATTGCAGCAGATTATGTGAAACAGTATACTAATTTCTCTTATACAACATATGCAGATCCGAACAGAATGCAACTGGATACGCAGTGGAATGAGCGAAAAATTGCGGATATCAGTAAAGATACTGCCATTCGTTACCAGGGAGGCATTAAAAGTGATATCCTGACCGAGGTAACAAAGGGAGAAACGGTAGAAGTACTGGAAAGTATGGAAAACTGGAGTAAGGTAAAGGCTGATGGCTGTTTTATTGGTTATGTAGAAAACAAGAGACTGACAAACGATCGGACCGAAGAGCCAATTCCGGTTACTGACTATACGGAACCAGAATATACTAACTTGACCGGAACTTCTACTATTAATATGGCGTGGCATCAGGTAATGAGTTCGGTGGGGGGAGCAGCCTTTAATGAAGCGCTTGCATCGACCCAAAGTGTGAATGTAATCTCACCAACCTGGTTTTCACTTAGCAGTAATGACGGAGCAGTGAACAGTCTGGCTTCAACAGAATATGTAACGGCTGCACATGCAAAAAATGTGTCTGTCTGGGCACTTTTGGATAATGATATAAATAAATTGTATGGTACAGATACGGCAACTGTATTGGCTTCTACATCCATCCGGGAAAAAGTAATTGACCAGGTTGTGAATTATGTAAACCAATATAACATAGATGGAATTAATCTGGATTTTGAGCAGATACCAAATGATTCGGGTGAAGATTACATCCAATTTATCAGGGAACTTTCTGTAGCGTGCCGTAAGAATGGGACTGTGCTTTCGGTAGACAACTATGTGCCTACTGATTATACAAATCATTATAATAGGACAGAACAAGGCATTGTTGCCGACTATGTTGTGATTATGGGATATGACGAACATTACGCAGGCAGCAAAGAAGCCGGCAGTGTAGCTTCTATAGATTATGTGGAACAGGGGATAGCTCAGACAATAGAAGAGGGTGTACCGGCAGAAAAGGTGATAAATGGTATTCCTTTCTATACCAGGGTCTGGAAAACAGTTAATGGAGAAGTTACCAGCGAGGCTGTAGCAATGCAGACTGCGGCTGATTTTATAAAGAATAACAGTGTTGAAACCGCCTGGGATGAGTCGACCTGCCAGAATTATGGTGAAAAGCAGATCGGGGATATTTTTTATCAGGTTTGGCTGGAAGATGCACAATCAATTGAAACAAAACTTAATATTATGAAAAAATATGAAATTGCCGGTGTGGCAGAATGGAAGCTGGGATTGGAACAGTCTTCTATCTGGGATATTATTGCGGCGTATGTTAATTCATAAAAGTTGGACTGCCTGGTGTGAAAAGAAACTGCACCGGGCAGTCTTTTTTGAAAGAAAAAAACATATATTGAAGCAAAAAGCAGGCTGATATTTATGGAAAAAAGATTAGTCTCTATTTTGATGACCGTGTTACTGTTATGTGCAATGCTTTTTCTGGGAAAAGAATCTGCGGAATATGTAACGGGAACTAAGGTAAAAAGGAACCATGCAGTTAAAGGTTATCCTGGATGCAGGACATGGGGATGAGGATCCGGGAAAAGTAGGAATTGATGGAACACTGGAGAAGAACATTAACCTGGAGATCGCCAAGATGGTACAAAAATTCCTTGAACGGGAGGATATCCAGGTTATTATGACAAGAGAAGATGATACAATAGATGTTGGGAAAGAAAAAGGCAGCAAGAAAGTAGCAGATATGAAACGGAGAGTTGCCCTGATTAATGAAGAAGTACCTGCAGTTATAGTGAGCATTCATCAGAACAGCTATCAGGATGCAGCGGTTAATGGCCCTCAGACATTTTATTATACAGCGAGTAAAGAGGGAAAAGAGCTGGCTGGCTATATACAACGGGAACTGGTACGTACGTTAAAGCCGGGAAAAGAACGGGAAATCAAGGAAAATGATACCTATTATCTACTAAAGAAAACGAATTCTTCTATTGTGATCGTGAAATGCGGGTTCTTATCAAATCCTGATGAGGCAAAAAAACTAAATGAAAAAAAATATCAGAGAAGAGCCGCATGGGCAATACAGATGGGTATTCTGGAATATCTGAATAGTGCAGTTAGGTCAGAATCTGCCATGGTTTTGAAAGACTACAGGTATAAGAACAGGTAAGAAAAGGAACTTTCATAAAAGGGCAATATATGATATACTATTCCAAATGTTTTAGTCGTGGAAATCAGGTACCGGAATGGAAACAGAAGTAGTAAAAATTGAAGAAGATAAAATAGACCAGTCCGTTATGAAAAGAGCCGGAGAGATATTAAAAGCCGGTGGACTTGTGGCATTTCCTACGGAAACGGTTTATGGACTGGGTGGGGATGCACTGAATAAAGAATCCTCGCGAAAAATATATGCGGCAAAAGGTAGACCATCGGATAATCCGTTAATTGTTCATATTGCAGGTATGGAAGATTTGGACGCGATTACCAAAGAGGTACCGGAGGCGGCGTATAGGCTGGCGAAAGCTTTCTGGCCGGGCCCCTTGACCATGATCCTGAAAAAGTCAGAAAAGGTTCCGCTTGAGACTACGGGAGGGTTGGAAACGGTGGCTGTCAGAATGCCTGTTCATAAAACCGCATTGGCATTGATCCGCGCAGCCGGTGGATATATTGCTGCACCAAGTGCTAATATTTCAGGAAAACCAAGTCCTACCCTTGCAAAGTATGTCACAGAGGATATGAACGGCAGAATCGAAATGATCATTGACGGCGGTGCTGTTGGAATCGGTTTGGAATCTACGATTGTGGATCTGACAGAGGATACACCAACTATTTTACGTCCGGGATATATTACCATGCAGATGTTACAGGATGTATTAGGAAATGTAGAAATGGATCGGGCTATTATTCAGGCGGACAGTAAGCTGAAACCCAAAGCACCCGGGATGAAATACAGACATTATGCCCCCAACGGAGACCTTACCATTATTGCAGGAGATAAGGATAAAGTAGTAAAACGGATCAATGAACTGGCGTCTGCAATGCAGGCAAAAGGCGAGCGAGTTGGTATTATCGGAACAGAAGAAACGGTTTCTCTTTATCATGGGGACTCAGTTAAGAATGCAGGCAATAGAGAGCAGGAAGAGACAATTGCGAGAAGCTTGTTTCAGATTTTAAGAGAATTTGATGATGAGAAAATAACAGTGATTTACTCAGAGTCCTTTGATGAAAGTGGTATCGGACAGGCTATTATGAATAGGCTGTTAAAGGCAGCAGGACATCATGTGGAAAACGTGTAAGCTAAAATCGGTAATTCATTATGCTATAAAATATCAACTATAAATAATTAAAAAATGGAGGAGAAAAATGATAGCATTAGGAAGTGATCATGGTGGATATGATCTGAAAATGGAAGTGGAAGCATATTTAAAGGAAAAAGGTTTGGAATATAAGGATTATGGATGTTTTGATAAAAGCTCCTGTGATTATCCGGAATTTGGACATGCAGCTGCAGAGGCAGTTGCTTCCGGAGAATGTGAAAAAGGTATTGTAATCTGTACAACGGGAATTGGTATTTCTATTTCAGCGAATAAAGTAAAAGGTATCAGATGTGCGCTTTGTGGGGATCCTTTAAGTGCAAAGATGACCAGACTGCATAATGATGCAAATATGCTTGCTATGGGAGCCGGTATCGTTGGTACAAATCTTGCATTGGAAATTGTTGAAACATTTTTGAATACGGAATTTTCCAAAGAAGAAAGACATCAGAGAAGAATTAATAAGATTGAAAAATAAAAATGTACATGCTGCAATAACAGCAGACTGGAGGAAAAAATGGCAAAGACAGTAATTATGGATCATCCGCTCATTCAGCACAAAATCGGTTTTATTAGAAGAAAAGATACAGGTACTAAGGATTTCAGACAGGCTATCAGTGAAATTGCAATGTTGATCTGCTATGAAGCTACAAGAGATTTAAGTCTGGCAGATGTAGAAATTGAAACACCTATCTGTAAAACGATTGCAAAAGAATTAAAGGGAAAGAAAATGGCTGTTGTGCCGATCCTGCGTGCAGGACTTGGTATGGTAGACGGTGTGTTAACATTGATCCCTGCAGCTAAGGTTGGTCATATTGGTCTGTACCGTGATCCGGATACTCATGAACCGGTAGAATACTATTGTAAACTTCCTGCTGATTGCGCAGAACGTGAAGTGTTTGTTGTAGATCCGATGCTGGCAACCGGTGGATCTGCTTCAGCAGCAATCCAGATGTTAAAAGATCATGGCTGTCGTAAAATTCATTTTATGTGCATTATAGCAGCACCGGATGGTGTGGAAAGAATGCAGAAAGATCATCCGGATGTAGATATGTATGTTGGAGCTTTGGATGAGAAATTAAATGAGAATGCCTATATTATTCCAGGACTTGGAGATGCCGGAGATAGAATTTTCGGAACCAAATAGCAGAGGCTGCCGGAGGTTTAAAGATGAAACGAAATGATTATATTTCATGGGATGAATATTTCATGGGAATATCTAAATTGTCAGGGATGCGGTCCAAAGACCCAAACACACAGGTCGGTTCCTGTATTGTAAGCCCTGATCATAAAATATTATCCATGGGTTATAACGGATTGCCCATGGGTTGTTCCGATGATGATTTTCCCTGGGATAGAGAAGGGGATATGCTGGATACGAAGTATGCGTTTGTTACGCATAGTGAGTTAAATGCAATTTTAAATTACAGAGGGGGAAGCCTGGAAGGCGCGACTATTTATGTATCCTTGTTTCCCTGTAATGAATGTGCGAAGGCAATCATACAGTCGGGTATTAAAACCATCGTGTATGCCAGTGATAAATACAAGGATTCAGAAACCACTAAGGCATCTAAGCGTATGCTGGATGCAGCAGGTGTAAAGTATCATTTATATGAGCATACAGGACGAAAGATTGAATTGGAACTATAGTTTTACATATTTGCGTAGAGACAGAAAGGGGGATAACCGATGAGGCCATCAGTAAAAAAGAAAGTGCTGGCATGTACAGCACTGGTTTTGCTCGTGACCATGACACCGTTTACTTCCCAGGCCTCTCTGACGGATATGCAGCAACAGCTGCAACAGGCAGAGCAGGAAAAAAAAGAAACAGAAAATAAATTAAATGATACAAAAAATAATATAGATAACCTGACAGATACACAGAATACCTTAAAGGGTAAGCTGAATACTTTGAATGATGAACTGACAGATGTAAGTGAGAATCTTTCCAGTCTGGAAGATCAGATCAAAGCAAAGAATCAGGAAATCGATGAAACGCAGGCTGCACTGGATGAAGCAAAACAGACAGAGGAAAATCAGTATGAGGCTATGAAAGCCAGAATAAAGTTTATGTATGAACGTAGTGATTATGCATACATGGAGGTGTTTTTCTCTGCTAAAAGTTTTTCGGGTTTTTTAAATAATGCTGAATATATTGAGAAATTAGAAGCCTATGATCGAAAGATGCTGGTGCAGTACCAGGAGACCAGGACTCTTATCGAAGAGGAAGAAGCGAAATTACAGCAGGAAAAGGCAGATCTGGATGATTTGAAGGTTCAGGCAGAGGCTGAAAAGGGAAGAGTTGCAGGACTGGTGAGCCAGACCTCCGGAACTATTTCTCAATATTCAAATCAGATATCCGGAGCTCAGGCTGAGGCTGAACAGTATGAAGCTGAGATTAAGAAGAAGGAAAGCGATATTGCGGAACTTCGCAAGAAAATAGCAGAAGAAATGGCAAAATCCAAATTGGCAGCAGAATCTTCATGGAGAGATATTTCAGAAGTTTCCTTTGTGGATGGAGACCGTTATCTGCTGGCAAATCTAATTTATTGCGAAGCCGGAGGAGAGCCTTATGCGGGAAAACTGGCTGTTGGTGCGGTAGTAATCAACAGAGTACTCAGCTCGGTTTATCCCGATTCTATGGTAGGTGTTATCTATCAGCGTTCACAATTTTCACCGGTGGCGAGCGGAAGACTTGCGCTCGCATTGGCGGAGAACCGAGCGACAGCGGCTTGCTATCAGGCTGCCGATGAAGCAATGACAGGTCAGACAAATGTTGGAAATTGCGTATATTTCAGAACTCCGATTGAAGGATTAACAGGTATATCCATTGGCGGACATATATTCTATTAAAAAATGGACCAGATTCCAGAGAATAAAGGAATCTGGTCTTTTTGTAGTACAATTTGTCAAAAAAGGTATATATTATGCGAAAAAGTAGACAATAACCGCTGGAAAGAGTTAATATTTTACTATACAGATATTGTGATTAAATTAAAAATATAATGCAGTTGAGGGACATAAGATGAGAAAGAGATTGTTGTTATCCGGCATAATTTTGGGATTAATATTGATGATACTGATTCCACAAAATGCGTTGGCCAGAGAAGAACAGAATAAAAATGGTATTGAAACAGTCCGTGTAGGGATTTTCTCATTGGGAAGTTTTCAGGGATGGGATGAACAGGGAGATGTTTGTGGATACAATATAGATTATTTGAATGAAATTGCAAAGAAAACTCATTGGCAGTATGAATATGTGAAATGTGATAACTGGGTTGACGCAACAGAGAAGCTGGAAGCAGGAGAAATAGATTTATTGGCACCGGCACAGATTACTAAGGATTTATCAGCTAGATTCGGTTATGCAGCAGTAACAATGGGAACCGAGTCAGCGGCTATTTATACAAAGGTAGATCGGGATGATTTATTATATGAAGATTTTGATACTATGGGTGCCATCACATTTGGCTGTGCAGAAAACTCTACCTTTGCCAGAAAATTTGTGGAAGAGTATACGGTAAATGCAGGATTTACTCCTAAAATAGAATATTACGCAAACACAACAGAATTAAGAAAAGCTTTGGATGCCGGGGAAGTGGACGCAATTGTAACGAATATTATGTTTGCGTCAGATGATCTGAAGATATTGGGATGGTTTTCTCCGTTACCGGTATATTATATCAGCCAAAAAGACAATAATAAATTACTGGATGCCATAAGTGATGCCATGCTGGAGATTACGGTGGAAACTCCAGATTTTCAGTCAAATTTATTAAGCAGTTATTTTCCGATTTATGACAGTACCCATATTTCCTATGAGGAAATGAATTATTTATCGGGATTATCTGAATTAAATGTAGGTTATCTCACAGGTGAAAGACCTATTGCCTATACTGATGAGAGCACAGGTGAATATAATGGGATTACTCGGGGTATTTTCGATGCAGTGGCAGAAAAACTGGATTTACAGATCCATTATATACCATTGGCACAGACAGATATGTCACCGGATAAACTTGCAGAGAAAAACATAAGTGTCATTGCCAATTATGAATAGGAGGATGGAGTGACAGAACTTGATGATATTAAGGTCACACAGCCCTATTTAGAACTGAACAGGGTTTTTGTTGCGCCTTCCGAACTGGCATTTTCGGCAGATAATAATATGCGCGTGGCTGTAGATAAAACAGCCATATCCATGGAACAAACAGTGAACAGTGCGTATCCGAATTTTACCATTCAGGAATATGATAGTATGGATGACTGTTTTCAGGCTGTAAACGACAAAAAAGCAGATGTGATCCTTGGCAAGCGTTATGTAGTAGTTCCTATTTATCAAAACCCTCAAACAGTGATATGCGCGTGGTACAGGTTCGCGGACTTGACAACAATTGTTGTATCGGTATTATAAGGCAGGCTTTTGTCACAGAGGAAGAAAACGTTTCAGAGAAAACGGAAAATGGAAATGCTGATGAACTCATGATATCGGTTCTGGACAAAGCTATTAATATGCTGACTACAGATGATATTAACAGCATTGTGTTACAGCACACATCCAGAAATATTTACAGATATACCCTGGGAGATTTTGCATATCAATATCGGATATTCCTGGTAATCCTTTTAACAGCAGTATTGTTAATAGTAGGACTGATCGTCATAGTGATGAAGAACAAGCAAAAAGCTATGGCAGATATGGAAGCAAAAAATAAACAGCTGGCAATTGCAATAGAACAGGCAGATAAAGCGAATGCTGCCAAGAGCCAGTTCCTGGCACAGATGAGTCACGAAATCCGAACACCGATGAATGCTATTATCGGTTTGACCACAATTGCCAAGACTGATATTCGCAAACCTGAGAAGATGAAAGATTTCCTTAGTAAAATTGAAGGCTCATCACGACTTCTTTTGGGTATTATTAATGATGTTCTGGATATGTCAGCCATTGAATCCAATAAACTGAAAATCGCTGAACAGGAATTCGACTTCAAACAATTATTATCGTCAGTTACTACCATTTTTTATCAGCAATGCAAGCAAAAGGATATCTCGTTTGAAATGCGAATGAATGGCGTGACAGAAGAAGTCCTGGTGGGAGATTCTCTTAGATTAAATCAGATCTTAATGAATTTATTATCCAATGCTGTGAAATTTACTCCGGCAGCAGGAGAGATCAGTGTTCTGGTCATCCAGGCATCTTCTTCCAAGAACACTGTACATATGAGATTTATTGTTTCAGACACAGGCTGTGGTATGAGTGAGGATCTACAGAAAAGATTGTTTAATGCATTTGAACAGGAAGATGCTACAACAGCCAGAAAACATGGCGGCAGTGGACTGGGACTGGCAATTACCAAAAATCTTGTGGAATTAATGGGTGGCAGCATACAGGTAAGCAGCAAAAAAGATGTGGGTTCCGTATTTACGGTAGATATACCATTTAAAATGGCAAATAACCGGACTGCAGCAGAAAATATGCCATGCTTTAAAGAGATAAGAGCATTGATTGTGGATGATGATGAGGAATCCTGTCAATATGCCAGTATTCTGATGGAATGACTGGGCGTGCAGTATCATTATGTGACCAGTGGAGACGCTGCATTGGAAGAACTGGGAGAGGCAGATGATGAGGGCAAGCCATATAGTCTGTGCATGATCGATTGGAAAATGCCGGATATGGATGGTGTTACTGTCACTCAGAAGATCAGAGAAATCTTTGGAGATGACACTATCGTCATAATTGTATCCGCATATGATTTGAATGAGGTTGAAGCACAAGGACGACAGGCTGGCGCGGACTTCTCTATTCCCAAACCATTATTCCAATCCACGGTTTTTGATATTATGATGCGGATTACTGATGGAAAATATCATAAGGTACAGTCGTTGGAAGAATCTAAGGATAAATTTGATTTTGCGGGAAAGAAGGTCTTGCTTGCAGAGGACGTTGCGCTTAATATGGAAGTAGCGGTGAGTTTGCTTAATATGGTCGGTATTGAAGTGGTCTGCGCAGAAGATGGTGTTCAGGCCGTGAACCTGTATGAGAGATCAAAAGAGTTCGAGTATGATGCGATTTTACTTGATATCAATATGCCAAACAAGGATGGTTATGAAGCGGCAATGGATATTCGCTCCAGCGTGCGTAAAGATGCAAAAATGATACCAATTTATGCCATGACCGCAAATGCATTTACCGAGGATGTAACAGCAGCATTAAACGCGGGTATGAATGGTCATATTGCGAAGCCGATTGAAACGGATGTTTTATATAAAACATTACAAAAAGCATTTGAAGAGAGGGATATGAGATGAACCGTTACAAATTGACAAAGGCAGGTATTGATGTAAATGAAGGGATACGTCGTTTTAATAACAACAAAGAAATGTATGAAAAATTTCTGATGACTTTTCCACAGGATCCGTTATATGCCAGATTGGATAAGGCGATTAAGGATCAGGATGTAAAGGAAGCATTTCAGGCAGCACATGCGCTTAAGGGTGTCAGCGGAAATTTAAGTTTGATCGAATTGCATCAGCAATTGATTCCGCTGGTGGAAGAACTGCGTAATGACAGTCTTGAAAAGGCACCGGAATTGTTTGTATCCGTAAGCGAGAGCTACACGAAGGTAATTGCGGAATTAAACGAGGCATCAAAAGAGGAATAGAACAGGAGAAACCTGCCTATGAAATGGAGTCGCGACGGACGATGGAATAGATTTCTGGAAAAAAGCCTGGAATACATAAGAAATAATCCGGAATATGTTGCAATTGCAAATCAGGACATGTTGCGTAAATTAAACTTAATGTATCCTGTACTGTTGCTGTCCTATGGATTGATTTCACGATTTGATGGCGCCGGGACAATGGTAATGGGATTCTATCTTGCAGCAGTAGTAATACAGCTTCTGTTAGCTGGAATTGTTTATCAATGGAGTAAGAAGCATCATTCTGTAAACGTGGTCAATGTGGTGTGTGGGACATTCCAGCTTTATGTATTATTCAGCGTTACAGTATTTGGCTGCCTGTCACCGGCAAATAAATGGCCTGCAAGTTTTTTCGCCCCGGCGATTATGGCTTTTTCTATATTGTTTATTTACTCATGGTATACCATGAGTATATTATTGGCGGTGGAATCCGTTCAATTTATGCTGATTTCTTATCGCTATAAGCAATTTGCAGTTTTTAGTAATGATGTGTATGGCTGTTTGCTAACTGTTGTTTTGGTAATATTTTGTGCTCGCGTTCTGATGGCCATGCGAATCAGAGAAAATCAGTCGCTAAGTCATCTGGAAGAGATGAGTGCCCTGGATAAGCTTACCGGTTTACACAATAAGGCGAGTGCAGAGTTTCTGTGCAGAAGTTATATTGATCATACATCAAATCCAAGTGGAGCACTTTTGGTAATAGATTTTGATAATTTCAAAAATGTAAATGATACCCTTGGACATTTGCAGGGGATCGGGTACTGACTGAGTTTGGACATATTCTAAAGGGGATTGTCAGAGAAGAAGATATTGCAGGCAGAATCGGAGGCGATGAATTCCTGCTTTTACTAAAGGGCTGTACCGACAGGAATATTATCATAAACCGGGCGGAGGCTGTTTTAGATGCTACGAAAAATATTCTGGCGGAAGAAACTACTTATCAGTTTGGATGTAGTATAGGCATTGATGTTTTATCACCGGGAGAGCACAAAAAATACGAAAAAATGTTTTCAAGGGCAGACCATGCGCTATTTTATCTAAAGAAAAGTAATCATAAAGGAAATTATAATTTCTTTACTGATGAATTCCAGGAAAAGGACGCAAAGAAAAGGCTGCTGGTAATAGATGATCAGGAAATTAGCCGTGCAATCTTAAGCAGCTGTTTTGATCATGATTTTAAAATGCTGGAAGCAGAAAATGGAAAAGAAGGCTTACAGCTGATGCGTGCCTATAAGGACGAAATATCAGCAGTTTTGCTGGACATTGAGATGCCGGTGATGAATGGTTATGAAGTATTACAGATCGTAAGAGATGATCTGGAATTGAAGAAAATCCCCATTTTGGTTATCACAGTGTATGATAAAAGCGAATTGCAGGTTTTGGAGCTGGGGGCAGTGGATATTATTACCAAATTATTTGATCCGTTGGTAGTTAAAAAACGTGTTAAAAATGCAATAAAGATTTCGGAAATGAGCCGATATCAGAAGAAATAAAGTAGCATAAAAATGAAAAAGAACCAGCGTTCCTCTTGAGGGATGCCGGTTCTTTGTTACTTAAAGGGACTGTATCGGTGCTGTCAGTTCACAAAAACGATTTTCATAAAAATATTGTAGTAAGTGATGGAGACGTTCCAGAGCCAGTTCAATCTGTTCTTCTGTGATAAGTTTACGGCGAAGCGCGAGAGCCAGTTCGTCCAAGTCTGCAATTTTTAAATGACCATCAGGATAGCAGATCACATCAGCCAGGAGATCTGTCACAATAAAAGAGTTGTTCTCAGGGACATAGGAATAATCTACAATATCACAATACCAATACAGCAGGCGGCCGTCTTCCAGGCAGAATTTGCTGACTTTAAATCCTTCTTTCAAATAAAAACAGGAGTAACCGTGGTGGAGATCTTTTTTAGGCTTCAAGGCCTTCCAGCTGGTAATAATAGTATTCTCATCTGCAGAAATGATGGTGTCATCTTTTAAGAGAATACATTCTTCCGGAATAATTCGTTTCCTGTACAGATTAAATGGTTCCATAGGTTCTCCTTTATAGTGAAAGGGTCAATTGTGTGATGGGAATAAAAGCTTCTGGTTCAGAAATGTGTTCATTGATAAATTTTTCCATCCATATCATGTCCAGCCATTTGCCATGTTTAAAACCGGAGTGATGAAAATGAGCAACTGTCTGATAACCGAAATACTCATGAAAAGCGACACTATCCGGATTGGGATATGCGATACAGGCACAGACATTTCGAATCTGCTGTTTTTTTAAAATATCTTCCAAGGCGTCGTAGAGTATTTTTCCAATTCCCTTATGATGACAATTCTGGTCAACATAGATGGAAGTCTCCACAGACCAGTTATAGGCAGCTCGTCCCTTGAAAGAGGAAGCATATGCATAACCGAAAATCTTTCCATCAGCATTACAGCATACCAGGTAGGGAAATTTTTCCAGAGTGCTTTCCACACGGGAAGCAAAGTCCTGGAGTGTTGGAACATCATACTCGAAAGTGACTTCGGTATGTAATACATAAGGCTCGTAAATGGCAAGCAGGGAAGGAACATCCTGAATTGTTGCCATGCGGATAGTAAAAGAAGAATTCATGAGAAATGCCTTTCTGTTTCAATTGTTTGTCTGAATACTATTATGAATAACCTAAAAAGTCAATCATAAATCCATGAAAAAATAAACGATTTGTGTAGAAAATAAGACGTTAAATTTAGTCACATATTTGCCTGTGATTTATCTGCTATT
>JAQUUX010000146.1 GCA_028693705.1 Lachnospiraceae bacterium
CATAGAGACGTTTGATATACTTGATATCGTCCATTGATAGCATTCCTTTCTTCCTCCTTACGTTCTCGTCAAACATAAGGATAATGGATTTGGAAGGGTGTTACAATGGACTTTTATTATGCTGGAAGTGTTACACTTTTGGATTGCATTTCGTTACAGTTTAATTATGCACTAAACAGGATAAGGTAGCATAGGTACAAATATCTTTGAGATAAATATGCCAACCATTATTGACAATATCATCCTGTATTACAAAAACAGACGGTTAAAAGACTTATCAGCACAATAATTCCAGAAGAGATGCAAATGTCCTTTAGTGATATTATGGAGGCCGGTTCAAGAGATAGAAAAAATGAGCATTATAAAAAGGCCTGCAAGATGTTTCAAAAAATGACAGCAGTTTATGCAATGTTTTTTAAGAATGAAGCCTTTAGGGTAGAACAGGAATATCGTTTCATATTCAAAAAGAGAAAGGAAACCGAAGTCCTGTTCAGAGAAAAAGACGGATTTATGATTCCTTATATAAAGATACAGCTTTCGGACGAATTATTACCAGTAAAAGAAATTGTAGTCGCACCTCAGAACTACATAGATCTGGCAAAAAAAGGAATGGAATATATGATGGAAGAGAAAGGATATGATGTAGATATATCCTTATCTAACATTAAGCTGCGTTACTAAAGTTTTGTACTAGTTTTATTTTAAAAATAATTTTTGCTATTATTAAGAAACACCGTATTTATAGTTGTGGAACAATTGTGAAGATGGTGTTTCTTAATGTGTTTTTTTTACCAGATTTTTACAAATCTTTTACCCGGATATGATAGTTTTAATCCTTTTGATATAGGCATCACAGCTATTTTCGTAACTTATGACCAGGATGAAGCAATGGTTATGTCAGATACCATTCATTTGTTATATCAGGGGAAAATTGAATAGTCAGCAAAGTCGGCAGAGCTTTACATCAGACCTGCTACAGCATTTGCAGCTTCATTCATTGGAAATTATAATCTGCTTTCAAATTCTGATTTTGAGAAAATGTCAGGTGCAAAAGCAGATACAGAGAAGGTTGCATTTAGACCTGAAATTGTAAAAATCGGAAAAAATGCAGAAGATCTGAGCAGTATGAATGATGCATATATTTTTAAAGGAAAGGTTATTACAAATCTTCCTCACGGAAACATCATTCGTTGTGCCATAGATTGTAATGGTGTACAGGTAAATGCAGATATGTTATTTGTAGACAACTCCATTTATGCTGATGGAAGTGAATGTTACCTTGGTATTAAAAAATCAGACTGCATTATGCTTTAATCTTTTCTTAAATGAACCATATTGGCCGCACGCCTTCGGTTATCCTCTTCCTGAGCCGCGTAGTGCTTTTTGGTGGTATTAACGTCAGAATGCCCCAGGACATCAGCTACCAGGTAAATATCGCCTGTTTCGCGGTATAAAGAGGTGCCGTAGGTGCTGCGGAGCTTATGTGGTGTGATTTTCTTCATTGTGGTGACTTTGGATGCATATTTTTTAACCAGATTTTCCACTGATTTTATGGAAATTCTTCTGTTTTGCAGAGAGAGGAACAGTGCTTCTTCATGACCTGTCTGTGGAATTGTATGATGTCTTTGCTCCATGTAAGCCTGTAAAGCTTCTTCAACTTCGTCACCAAAATAGACGATTTGTTCTTTGCCGCCTTTTCGGCGTACTTTGATACCATTATTTCTAAAGTCAACATCACCCAGATCAAGTCCGACACATTCAGATACACGAATACCGGTACCCAAGAGAAGCGTCAGCATTGCCAGATCGCGAACTTTGGTCTTTTCATGAAATTTCTTTTCAGAAGGAGTAAGTCTTGCTCCCTGTTCAACCAGTTCCAATAGAGTAGCAGTTTCATCAGAATCCAGACGGACAATGTTTTTTTCATGAATTTTAGGCATGGGAACCAGCAGGGTTGGATTGGTTTTCACCAGCTCTGCAATATAAAAATATTTATAAAAGCTTCTTAAAGTAGAAAGTTTTCTTTTCTTTCCGTTTTCACGATTCTGTTTTTCAACACCATCTTTTTCATACAAAGAGCAGTAATCCAGATATTCTTCAATATCATCCCTGGTAATCTGATCCAGACAGGAGATAGGAAAGTCCCTGATTTCCATTTTTCTAAGATAAGGATTATTCTCGTGCATAAATTCAAAAAAGGTTCTAAGATCATATGCATAGGCAAGCTTTGTTCTGGCAGCCGTTACATTTTCAATCCCTCTGAAAAATTTAGCGCAAAAGAGGGGCAGATCCATTAGAATTGCCCTCATTTTTTCGATATTATGTTTATCCTGATTCTCATGATATGTGTTTTCAGGCATTATTTATCCTCTTTGTTTTTTTCAAAATTTAATGGATTCCAGGCATCCTGATTCATTGTCAGAATAGCGCGAAACATTCGCTGTTTTACACCGGGGTTCTCATGATTTAAACGCTGAAGCAATAAATGAACATATTCACGTTTGGTATGTCCATCTGCGGGGCAGGGACTTTTTACAACAGGAATGTTATTTTTATTCACAAAACCGATTACATCGGCTTCATTCATGTACATCAACGGGCGGATTACCGTAATGCCTGTTCGATCCAGATAAGTAACCGGATTAAAAGTGTGGAAACGTCCTTCGTAAATCATGGACAGTAAAAAGGTTTCAACCATATCGTCTTTATGGTGTGCGTAAGCAACTTTATTACATCCGGTCCTCAAGATGGCATCGTTTAAAGCACCTTTACGAAGATTGGCACACAGGGAACAGGGATTGGATTCTTTTCTGTCTTCAAAGACGATTTTACCAATATCTGTTTTAACTACTTCATACGGAACTTCCAGTTCTTTGCACATGGCAACAATTTTATCCAGATCAAGGTCTTTGAATCCCAAATCTACCGTAACGGCATATAAATCAAAGTGCTTTGGATAAAAACGCTGCAATCCTTTTAAGGCAAGCAGAAGAGTTAAGGAATCTTTTCCACCGGATATGCCAATTGCAATCTTATCGCCTTCTTCAATCATATGAAAATCATCCACAGCTTTTCTGGTCTGACTTAAAACTCTTTGTAAATCCATTTATAGTAACTCCAATCTTTATAAAATTAATCAATTTACGAATATAGTATATCACAGCTAGCGTAAAATTTTGTTCGGATAATGGAAAATAAATAAAAAGAGAACACCAACTTTGTGATAAAGTATTTAGCGACAAACCAATACAAACAAAGGAAGGTGTTCTCTATGTATAACAGTATAAAA